>DAOTAZ010000214.1:0-6417 GCA_035382965.1 Chitinispirillaceae bacterium
AGGGAGAAGGGAGAGAAAACCGACAGTGCCGATCTTTACATAATCGAGGCGCTTTTCTCCATAGTGACAAATGTCAACTTTGATTTCATCAGGTTGAAAGAGATGCTTACCAGTGGTGAGAATGTCGCGTCGGAGCTGGTAAAAAAGCTTCAGGGGATAAACCCTTTTGCGCTGGAAAAGCTTCCTGAAGAAGCCCTTTTTCATCCCGCGGTTACAGATGACAACCTGGTGAAACAGGCTGCTGAAAAAGGAATCCTTTCGACTCATCCGGACGAGGATATCCGTTCCCTGCAGCAGATACTCGTTTACGGGCTCAAAGGGATGGCAGCTTATACGGATCACGCGAGAATACTGGGAAAAACCGATGACAGGCTCTATGCTTTTTTCCACAAGGCACTGGCTTATCTCACCAGTAAAAACCCTGACAAGGGCGAGCTCATAGGGTTGTGCATGGAGTGCGGGGAGAAAAATGTCATAGCTATGCAGATTTTAGATGCGGCACACACAAGCCGGTTCGGACATCCTGTGCCTACACCAGTGTCAACATCGTGGCGTGAGGGGCCTGCTATCGTGGTGAGCGGACATGACCTGCTCGATCTCGAGGAGCTCCTGAAGCAGACAGAGGGAACAGGGGTAAATGTCTATACTCACGGAGAGATGCTTCCTGCTCACGGATACCCGGGACTTAAAAAATACAAGCATCTTGTTGGCCATTTTGGCACAGCCTGGCAGAACCAGCAGAGAGAGTTTGACGGGGTGAATGCGGTATTTCTCTTTACCACCAACTGCATTCAGAAACCGAAGACATCCTATTTCAACAATGTGTTCACAACCGGTCTTGTAGGATGGCCCGGGGTGCATCATGTAAAGAACATGGATTTCTCTCCTGTCATAGCCAGGGCAAAAGAGCTTGGCAGTCTCACAGCGAAAGAGGGAATCACTCTGACAACAGGATTTGCCAGAAACGCGGTGCTGGGTGTGGCGGATAAGGTTATCGAGGCGGTAAAAAGCGGAGCGATCAGGCATTTCTTTCTCGTTGGAGGATGTGACGGGGCGAAAGCGGGACGGAACTATTATACCGAGTTTGTAGAGAAAACACCTAAGGACACAGTGGTTCTTACTCTGGCCTGCGGCAAATTCAGGTTCAACTATCTTGATCTGGGAGATATCGGAGGTATACCGCGTCTGCTTGATATAGGACAGTGCAATGATGCGTTTTCGGCGGTAAAGATCGCGGAGGCACTGGCGGGTGCATTCCAGTGTGGAATAAATGACCTGCCGCTCTCTATTGTTCTATCCTGGTATGAGCAGAAAGCGGTGGCAGTGCTCTTGTCGCTTCTCTCTCTTGGAGTGAAGAATATCCGTATCGGGCCATCACTGCCTGCATTTGTCTCCCCTGGAGTTCTCTCTTTCCTGAATGAGCAGTTCGGGATAAGGCCGATCGGGACGGCAAAGGAGGATCTGGAAGAAATATTAGGAGTTAGTCTTGAGGAAGTTGCAGCGGGATGAGTGGTTGCATAGGTAAAAGGGAGGGGGCGAGGTGAGCCCCCTTGCCCTTTGTCATTTCGACGAGTCTTCGAGGAGAAAACTTAAGAATCCCCCGCTGGAAGCGCCCCCCCTTATTAAGGGGTGATAAATGGGGGTTTCCTTCCCGACCTTTTTACATACCTTTTTCGGATTTTTAATAAGGTAATAAGGTTATGGTCATTGGTTTTTTCCTGCTACTAAGGTTTGAAGACAGATACTAAGGTTTTTAAGATAAAGGGATATTGATTAAGTTCAGACAGACATCAATAACTGGGTATATTTGTGATTTACCGGATAATGATTCCTGAGGAGATCCGGTATATAATATTCGTTTCTTCTTCCACCAGTAAAGGTAAAGAAGTCGGGGAATTTTCCCGACTTGTAAATGCTGACCGCTGGGAACTACTCTACTTAAACACGGAGGGGATAGACCAGGACCGGCGTCTTCGACGGGCCTGGGCGTAAGGGGAGACTTCCCCTGTAAAAATTCATAGAGATCAAGAATCCCCCGCTGGTTGCAATCAGATGCAAAGAAGGCGCTATTCGTCCTGCTGGCCAAACTCCTGGAAGTATTTGCAGCTCTCGCAGTCCTCGTTGACATACTGAAACGAGATCCCCTCGATCATCCCTTCCACTATCCAGCATGGAGTAGTTGAATCGGAGAGTTTTCTGAAACACTCGTCGCATTTTGTGGCGTTGCGGGGATTCTGGTTGTTCCAGTATTTGTAACAGGGGACTCGTTTTTTAATTTGCGCCTTTTTTGCTTCCTCGGCGGCCAGTCTCTCGGCCTCTTCCTTCTTTTTCTTCTTCTGCTCGAAATACTCCACTGCGGCTATTCTGTTGGGAACCAGATGAATTATCTTCGCGAGTTTTGTGCTTGTAAAGATAACCTGGGCATATCCCCGGGCTCCCGCGACAATAAGGGCGCCTCCTCCCTCGATGGCCTCCTTGTGTATCCTGACCAGCATCCCAAGGCCGCATGAATAGATATTGTTTACTCTTGATATATCCAGAATCACCTTGTACTTGCCGTTCTTTTTGAGATTCTCCCATACCCTCTCAAGCGCGCCGGCACTGTCATTGTTAAGCGTCCCCTCACAGGTGATAATCGTTGTATCTGCGTCAATTTCCGACGCGATACCTGAATTGCGGTTCATCGCCAGATAATAGTTGCACTTTTTGCATTTCCGGTTCTTCAGACATTCTCCCTCACTGGCATAACCCTTCATAATCCAGCACTGGATATCCTCCATCTCTTCAAGATTATCCTTGAAGCTGGTCCAAGCAAGGCAGGTGGACCGCTGTTTTTCACTGCAGCCTGTCATCTCATAGCATTTCACGGGAGAATCCTTTCCAGGTGGTTTAATACCGGCCCGAAATTTGAAGCAAAATTCTGTCTACCGTCATTCTTTCAGGATAAATCATATTATATCAAAGAGTAGGCATTAAGCGCAAGGATGATATTGCAGTAATTATTTTTGGGGTACTCACAGGATCACTACACCTATAATCCGGACAGAAAAAACATGCCGCTTTCCTGGATAGCTTTGAACTCGGTCAGAGGGCTGGGGCCGGTTCGAATCAAAAATCTGCTCAACAGGTACGGAACTCCGGAGAAAATCTTCGAGAAGAGCAAATCGGAGATTATCAGGGATGGGGTGATACCGGAGATGTGTATCGCGCATCTATACGATCCTGATCTTTTCAAAAACGCAGAGAGGCAGCTTCAGTGGGCGGAAAAAATCGGGATTTCTGTCATCACCCTGAATGATTCTCAGTATCCTCTCTACCTCAAAGAGATTTTTGCCCCTCCGCCGGTGCTCTATATAAAAGGAAAAACATCGGTTTTTTCCAGGCATGCTGTAGCTGTGGTGGGGACCAGAACCCCGACATCTTACGGCAAAAACGCGGCTGTATCGATTACAAGAGATCTTGTGCAGCAGAAGATCACTGTTGTAAGCGGGCTGGCCAGAGGAATCGACTCAGCGGCGCATGAGACCTGTATAAAAAACGGGGGATCGACAGTGGCAGTCCTTGGATGCGGGATAGACAAGACTTATCCTCCTGAAAACCGTATCCTTGCTGAAAAGATCACTGAATCCGGCGCACTGGTATCTGAGTTTCCGCTGGGAACCGCGCCTGAGCCCTACAATTTTCCCAGGCGCAACAGGATTATCTCAGGGTTAAGCGCGGCAGTGCTTGTTGTGGAGGCGGGGGAGAAGAGCGGGAGTCTGATCACTGCCCATTATGCTTTACAGCAGGGGAAAGATATCTTTGCGGTCCCGGGTCCGATCAATTCACCGATGAGTGCGGGGACATTTAACCTTCTCAAGGAGGGAGCATCGCCGGCAAGAAGCGGTTTCGAGATCGCGGAGTGTATGAAGGTGATAACGCATCCTATTGTAAATTTCACCTCATGTCCGGCTCCCCGTCTGCCTTCCGGGCTTCTCTCCGATTCAGAGAGGGAGGTATATGAGCAAATTTCCAGTACACCGGTTCGTATTGATGAGTTAGCGGGTGATGAGAGCAGGTCACCGGGAGAACTTCTTGGTATTCTTCTTAATCTTGAACTTAAAGGTCTGATCCGTCAATGCAGCGGACAGCAGTTTGTAAGGACTGATTGACAAAACAATGAAAATAAAACGTATAAGTAAATGGATTTTTCTGGTTCTTCTCCTGTTTCTTGTCTTTTCACTTTTCGGAGATCAGGGTTTTATCGCCCTTTACAAGCATCATCAGCAGAACAGGAAACTTTCCTCGCAGATAAAGCAGTCGCACAGGGTGATCGATTCTCTGAAAACGGAGATAGAGAGGCTTAAGAACGATACTGTGTATATCGAAAAGATCGCGAGAGAGAAGCTGGGGATGGCGCGGAGAGACGAGAAGATCTATAAATTTATCAAAGAAGATGATTGAGTATAGCAATACATGGGCATCGAGAAGACCTCTTCTGTAATACTTTCCATCCTTCCATACCGTGAATCGAGCTGCATAATCACACTTTTTACATCGCACCATGGTCGTGTAAGCGGGATAGCCAAAGGGGTGAGAAGAAATTCAAAGCAGACTATTCCACTGGAGCGGGGTTTTTTAATAGAGCATGTGGTTTATTTCAAGTCCGGACGGGAACTTCAGACACTGGGGGATATCCGTATCGATAACTATTTCCCCTCGGTGCGTGGCAATTTAGAGAAGACCACTTTAAGGGATATCGCCTTCGAGCTCCTGCTTTTATCGATCACCCAGAGCGATCCGAATCCGGAATTGTTTTCGCTCCTGAACTCATTTCTTGACAATCTGGAAATCTCAGGAAGCAGGGATGAGAGTTTTTCTGTGCTGTGGAGGTTTATTTTTGATTTTATGGCACTGATGGGGTTCGGGGTGGGATTTGACAAGTGCACTCGATGCGGAGAGGAGCGGATAAAGACAGAGGGAGGGTATTTTCTGGTGGAGAAGGCAGTGATGATCTGCGGGAGGTGTGCTCCGGATTATTCGTTGTCGAAGTCAAACTGGATACCCGGGTCAGCGGTTTCTTATCTGTTAAAGAAGGAATCTTCGGCGGGAAAGTTTGATTATTCTACGGAAAATCTGATTCGATTGAGTGTGCTTGCTGTGGATTACTGCCGTTTTCATCTGGATATAAGGAGGGAGTTGAAGGCGGTGGGGTTTTTGAGGGAGATGTTGGAATTTTGATAAACAGGATTTGGGATTTGATTTTTTTAAGAATTTTTTGGAGGGGAAGTCTCCCCCTGGCTTCAGCCCGTCGAAGACTCCGGTCTTACGCCACCCCCTCTGTGTTGACGTAGAGTGGTTCCCGACGGGTAACATTTACAAGTCGGGGAAGTCCATCTGCTTCTCAGCCTTTACTGGTGGAAGAAGAAACGAATAATTGTATCCCCCGCTGGAAGCGCCCCCCTTATTAAGGGGTGGATAAAGGGGGTTCCCTTCCCGCCATTTTTTTTACAGGTTAAAGCCTTGTTTTATTTTGATAAGTTTATGGTCATTGTTTTTTTTATTTGTTACTAAGAAATGTCTTGAACTGTGATTAAGCTGATTAAGATGATTAACACTGATTAAGAAACGGAGATATTATCCTTAGGAAATCCGGTATATAATAATCGTCTCTTCTTCCATCAGTAAAGATTAAGAAGCTATCCAACCTAACCCGACTTGTAAATTTTAACCGTGGGGAACTACTCTACGTCAACACAGAGGGGATAGCCCAAGACCTGAGTCTTCGAACGGGCTTGGGCGTAAGGGGAGACTTCCCCTCCATTACGACGACACGACGACACGACGACACGGCAACCTCGACAACGCGACAATGCGACAATACGACAACAAGACATTACGACGTCACTAGAGTACCCTAAAGATCAGAATTTCTATATATTCGTTGAATTTTTCCCTCATTTCAATTGACTCTTTCCCGGTCTTTTTTTACATTATTTTTCGACTAACTCCTTGAATTTTCAATAAATACCTCTTGCTATTGTCACGAAAAGATATTAAACTTTCTATTCTCCCGGAAAAAGCGGGCAGGACCGCCACGAGGGAAAGGTGCGCCCTGTTCCGGGTGTTGTGCTTCATCCTGAAACGCTGAGTCCCAAGCCGAACCGAGGGCTTTTTTTTATTTAACCGGAGAAACAAATGGAATTTATCGATCTGAAAGCGCAGTATTCATCAATTAAAGATGATGTCTTAAAGAGAATTGAAGCGGTTCTGGAGCATGGTCACTATATTCTCGGGCCTGAGGTAAACGAGCTTGAACAGCGGCTTGCATCGTATGTTAACCGGAAGCACTGTATCTCCTGCGCGAATGGTACAGATGCGCTTCTTATGGCGCTGATGGCGCTGGGTGTGGGGCGAGGGGACGCGGTCTTTACAACC
>DAOTAZ010000215.1:0-6410 GCA_035382965.1 Chitinispirillaceae bacterium
GGTGGTGCCTGGTAATTATAAAAAGAATTATAATTACAAGTGATTTCATTGAAATCGGATGGGATTCGAAGTTTATCTGTTTTGAAAAAAGCAAAAAAACAGTCCGTCCCCTGGATTTCATTTTTTCACCCCCTAATTCCTTAGCTCATTGTTTCATCTCAGAATAATGACTTAGGACCTCTTCCAAATATCATAGATATACATAACCGTGATCTCCCAACTCCAATCCCTGAAACTTACTGTGTACAATTATTGACCAATTTCCAGACACTGATCGATACTTTAACTCTCTGTCAGCTGGGTCTGAAAACACAATCAAGTAACAAGAGTCAGAATTTAATCCGTTTTTGTCTTTTTTTCTTTACGTTATGAAAAACAACATTGTCAAAGATCAAAAAAAGAGGTATTATATACAGGGGTGTTTTTTAATGAGAGAATCAAAAAAAATGCCGCTTCTCCATGGGAATGTACCGGAAATGCAGATTTCGTCCAAGGGTTTTCCGGAGTTTTTATTATGAACAGAAGAAAGACCAGAAAATCAAGACCCACAGTTGGTCTTTTCATCTCTGACCTGGAAAATGCCTATACCTATAACCTCTACATGGGGGCTATGGATGCTGCGCAGAGAAGTGATTCAAATCTTGTGATTTTCCCCGGTAAATCTCCCAAAGCCCCCTATGAGTTCGACTATCAGTTCAATGCCGTCTATGAACTACCCTCTGCTGAGTCAATCGATGCTTTGATACTGGCTACGGGAACAATCACAAATTTCCTGTCGCATGAGGAGTTCGAGGCATTTTACAAGGGATATGAGGGAATACCGCTTATAAGTATCTCGATCCCGATTAGCGGCATCTCAAGTGTCCTGATCGACAACAAAATCGGCATGAAAAGAGCATTCTCTCATCTGATTCAGGATCACAATCTCAGGAAGATCGCCTTTATCCGTGGCCCGGAAAGCAATACCGAAGCACAGGAAAGATACCTGGTTTATAAAGAAGCCCTTCAGGAAAACGGAATCGAATTTGATCCGGCACTCGTCTATGAGGGAGATTTCACTTTTTATTCTGCTTTCAAAGCGATAAATGAGCTTCTGGAAGAGAGGAAAGTTAAATTCGATGCTGTTTCTGCTGCAAACGACGAGATGGCCCTCAGTGTAATGCAGGCACTGCAAAACAGAGGCTTCCGAATCCCGGCAGATGTGGCCATAATCGGTTTCGATAATGTGGAAAGTGCGAAATTCAGCACACCATCACTTACAACTGTCTCACAGCCAATCTATGAACAAGCCCAGAAAGCATTCCAGATTGCACTCGACATGATAAACGGGGGACCTGTGGTAAACCATACCCTTGAGACACAGCTTGTGATCAGGGAATCCTGTGGATGCATGTCGCAATCTGTAAAGGCCATAGATCTCTGCAGTGTCAGGAAAAACAGGAGTGCAATCTCAGACGATGATTCTCTTCGTAAGAAATACTCCTTTGAAGACCGTCCCTTTATTCATGATAAGATGATGCAACTGCTTGGGGACCTTTGTAAACTCGATGTATGCTGCAGTGAGGTCGACAGGAAGTGTAGATGGATTAAAAGCAGAATCACTGAAATACTCTCATCGGAGTATATCGAGGAAGATGATATCCTTACATTTCATAACCTGATCACTGATCTGCGTCATAAGCTACTTGGGACCGCTGATAATGTGGAGAAAGTTGCCAGGCTCGAGGACTTTTTTCATCAGGCCCGTGTCATTTTCATGGAATCGGCACTCAAGATAAATTCCAAGAAATGGGCGCTGCACAAGAAAGATTTCCGCGGTTTGAGAGTTATCCTGAATCTCCTTATTTCCAATGTTTATGACAGAAACAAGACCCTCAAGACGATAATTCCGCAGCTTAAGTCTATGGGGATATCAAGCTGCTATATCTATTTGTATGAGAATTCCTATGTTCATGGAAGAACCGACCGCTGGAAATTTCCCCGAAACATCAAACTGGCCATGTCCTACGGGCATCCTGAACTTCCTGAAAAACTGCTGAAAACCGGAACGATAGCTACAAAGAATATATTGAAAAAGGAACTGTTTACTGCTGAAAAACGATACACGGCCGTTGTTCTTCCGCTGTTTTACATGGAAGAGCAGCTTGGATTCCTGGTGTCGGAAATCGACTTTATTGACAGTCTTCTTTTTGAATCACTGGTTGTGGAGATCAGTTGTGCGCTGAAACTGATGTACCTGATGAAAACGAGGCAGGAGATCGAGGAGAAGCTTAGGTACGCTCTGATTGAACTTGAAGAATATAATCAGCAGCTCAATGATATCTCCCAGACTGATGAGCTTACCGGACTTCTTAACCGCAGGGGATTCCTGAATCACTCCAGACACGATCTTAATGTGGCAAGGAGGATGGGAATAGACGGGCTTCTGTTCTTTGCGGATCTTGATGGACTGAAAAAGATCAATGATACCTACGGTCACGAGGAAGGTGACAACGCAATAAAAGCTGTGGCTGTAATTCTGAGAAAGACATTCAGAGAGGTCGATATAATCTCAAGAATCGGCGGGGATGAGTTCACTATCTTCACCATAAACACCTCCATGGAAATGTTAGAAGATCTGCAGAAACGGATACACGACCTTCTGGATGAGTACAACAGCACATCGGGGAAACCCTACAAGGTCTTTTTCAGCATCGGCGCAGTCCCTTTCTCTGCCACAGGGACGGAAAATATTGAAACTCTCCTCAGCAAGGCCGACCAGCTTCTCTACAAGCAGAAAAGACTGAACAAAATGAAGCAGAAAAAGCGTTTGCGCCTGGAAAAAACAGAAAAACCGTCAAATACGACCCTCCATTAAACCTCCTAACCCTGTTTATACTTTCCCTTGCGTATCTCCCCCGGGGATCATACAATATTCTGGGGTCATTTTCCCAACTGCTCCTGTCTCTGCGTAAGGTTATGTTAATTAAGGGGATAGGTGGAGTTGAAGTAAAAAACCTTGACTCAAAACCCAATATATTGTATCTTGAATATTTCTGATAGCAACGTATTGTATTTCTAAGAAGATTAAGCCCATTTTCATAATTCAGAGGAAAACACATGATCTTACGGAAGCTCTCGATTTACGGCTTCAAGTCATTTGCTGATAAGATTGAGTTGGAGTTTGGCGAGGGAATGACCGCTGTGATTGGTCCCAACGGTTGCGGGAAGAGCAATGTTGTTGATGCCATACGGTGGGTTTTTGGTGAACAGAAGGCATCGTTGCTGCGCAGCAGCAACATGGCGGATGTGATCTTTTCCGGAACTCAATCACGCCAGCCTCTCAATGTGGCCGAAGTGACTTTAACAATCGAGAACAACAAGAAGATCCTTCCTGTGGAGTACAGGGATGTATCGATCACAAGACGGATATACAGGAGCGGGGAGAGTGAGTATCTGATCAACAAAACCCAGTGCCGTCTTCGTGACATCCAGAACCTTTTCCTTGATACAGGTGTGGGGAGCAGCGCCTATACTACTATAGAAAATACCATGATTAACTCCATCCTCAGTGACAAGGCTGAGGAGAGGCGCATATTGTTTGAAGAAGCTGCCGGAATCGGCAAATACAAACATCGTAGAAAAGAGAGCCAGCGTCAGCTCGAAAAAACCGCCCAGGATCTTCTCAGAATTAATGATAAAGTGCAGGAAGCCGATCGCCAGGTCCGTATGCTGGCCAGGCATGTGGAGAAGGCGAAGAGATACAAGGCCTATTATGATGATCTCAGGTCTCTGGAAGTAGGGTTTGAATACAGGCGTTATCTTTCTCTCTCAGAGGCCATGAAAGCCCGTAAAGCCCAGCTTGAGGAACTGGAAAGCCGCAGGGAAACTCTGCGTGCGCAGATTGCTACATCAGAATCCCGTGTTGAGAAGATGCAGCTTAATGCTCTGGAACTGGAGAAGGAGCTTGAGATTGCCTCCCGCAATGTTAGTGAGGCTACCGAGAAGATTATCAGAATCGACCGTGATATTTCCGTCAACACAGAGAGGGCGACAAACCTGGGGCAGAATGCCGAAAGGTTTGATGCAGAGGTGATCTCCATTGATGGTCAGATTGAAGAGAACACTAATTTACGCACTCAGATTGAAAAGAGTATTATCGAACGGGAGAGACAGCTTCAGAAGAGCGTAGAGAGAGTTGAGGGAGCTACAGATGAGCTGTCCCGGTTTGATTCACAGATGCAGAAAAGCAGGGAGAAAGCTGACCAGCTTGGCCGTGACCAGATAGAGATTATCAATGTACTGGGTGAGAGCAGAAACACCCTGGGGTCTTTAAAGGCAAGATTGAGCAATCTCATCGAGCGCAGGGAACGTGGACTTCGTGAACTTCACGGACTTCAGTCAAGGCTGGAGGAGTTTCAGGACGCGATAAGTGTATGTAAAGAGCAACTGGCCGCGGTTGATGAGGAAAACCGGAACCTGCTTCAATCCCGTGAAGTGCTTCTTGGCAGGATCGAGAAAGAGGAGAAGCATTACCACGCTTTAGTGGAACGGGAGAAACATCTCGAGGCCCAGATCGCATCCTGTAAATCACAACTGAAGTTTCTTGCCGGCCTTGAGTCTTCTTTTGAGGGATATCAGGCAGGAGTCAGGGAGATTATTACCCGTAAGTTGCCCGGGGTAAAAGGCATCATAGCTGATCTGCTTTCAGTGACCGATCCGCAGTTGATCGGGCTTGTGGAGAGAGTGCTTGGTGACAGGGTTCAGACAGTTGTCTTTGAAACAGAGGCGCAGCTTTCCGCAGCGGTAGAGATTCTTGGCAGGGAGAAAATCGGTGTTGCCAGGATGATCTCTCTTGAGCGGCTGGCCGGCATGGCACATTCAACTGAAGCAGCACCCGAAAAAGGGATAAACCTGACATCAATTGTAAAGGTGGCCCCCGGATGCGAGGTGATAGCTCAGAGGCTTTTAAGCGGTATTGTGATTACAGATACTGCCGCGGAGGCCATGGAGTTGTCACGTCGGGACAGTGGAAGAAGACTTTTTGTATCCAGGGATGGAGTGATCTGTGAAAGTGACGGCACTGTCACTGCGGGAACCGGTAAAAAGGAAAAGGCCGGAATTCTGCAGCGTAAACAGCAGATCGAGAAATTGACCGCAGATGTAGTGACCTTCGAAAAAGAGTATTCATCGGTGGTCAGTGAGAAGGATATCTGCATTATCAACAGAGACGAAGCCAAAATGGCTCTTATTGAAGTAGATGAGAAGCTTAACAGAGGCCAGCGTCAGCAGCAGGAACAGCAGACAAATATCAAGCATTACGAGACAGAAACCCAGAACATACTCACCCGTACCGCTGCTTTGCAGCCTGAGCTCTCGGAAATCGAATCTTCTATCAAGGAATCGGAAGAAAAGATCGCCGCAACTGAAGCGGAAACTGCGACTCTTGAGAGCCGCCGGGACCTGCTCGAACAGCAGGTTGACGAAGCCAGAAACGAGGTGAGAAATCTGGAAGAGCAGAGGCGCTCTCTGATGGAGCACCTGAAAAATGTCGAGCTTGAAACCCATGGACTGAAAAACAGGATCAATCAGGATCGCGCGGATATAGAGCGTCTGGGGAGAGATATTAAGGCTCTGACAGAGCGTAAAGCCGCCAAGATAGAGGATAAGCGTAAAGCTCTCAGTGAGAAAGAGGAACTGGAGAGGGGCCTGGAATCTCTGAGAATAGAGCTTGAGAATGCGAAACAGGTTCGTGCAGAGAAGGAAGAGGTGCGCGACAGGAAAAGAGAAGAATACAACGGGAAACTGCTTGAGATAGAGGAGGTCAGAAAGGAATCCCGGACCGACCAGACTGATCTTGAACATGTCTCCAATCAGGTCCACGACTGCGAAATAAAGCAGACCCGTGATGAGCAGGAGAGCCGCCGGATAAGAGAGAAGATCTGGGAGGCTTATGAGATCGATCTTGAATCTCCTCCGGAGAATATTCCTGTCATCGAACAGGAAGACAGTGATGTTGTTCAGAATATTTCCATGCTCAAAGAGCGTATAAAGCATGTCGGGCAGGTCAACATGGCTGCACTGGAGGACTATGAGACAGAGAGCCAGAGGTTAAAGGAGCTTACTGCTCAGCGTGATGATCTTCAGAACGCGGTTGATGATCTTGAGAGAGCCATAAAGAAACTGGACAAGGAAGCCAGGGCGCAGTTCCTGGAGACATTCGAGAAGGTAAAGCAGAATTTCTCCGAGATGTTTACTACTCTGTTTGAAGGGGGAGAGGCACATATAGCGCTGGAGGAGAATGTAGATCCTCTTGAGGCTCCCATTCATATAAATGTAAGGCCGGCAGGAAAGAAGATGAGAGGGGTTCAGCTTCTTTCTGGCGGAGAGCGTGCACTTACCGCAATATCGCTGCTCTTCGCGCTCTATCT
>DAOTAZ010000216.1:0-6400 GCA_035382965.1 Chitinispirillaceae bacterium
AGGTGAATTGGTGACTTTTCACCTAAATCACAATTTTACCTCAGAGGTGAATCATTGATTTAACATCTTAAATCCGAACTTCATCCCAGAGGTGAATGTTTGCTTACAGGTAGGGGTCGGGACGATATTGGACATCGATATCGATCTATGCACTTGATTAACCCGTTAATAACGATCCCCGGGTTTTGTTCCAGGTACAACGCATATCGCTCTTTCATTCAACTCAGAGGTGAGTTGATGACTTTGCTCCTAAATCACAATTTTACCTCAGAGGTGAATCACTGATTCAACACTTAAGTCACAATTTCATCTCAAAGGTGGAAGAAGACGGCATGCCCTGCCACGATACCAACCCTTAAGAAGAGATTTAAAATTATATATAGATTTGTAACTTTATACCTTGCCGGAATATCAAATGATATTTTTAGGAGTCTGTTTTCTCTCTCCACAGCTTTGATCTAAGAAAGGGTAAAAACATGAAGCGAACCCATGTGGTAATAGCGGTTGCTTTGCTGATCCTCGCGGGACTGGTCGTACTGCGTCAATTCGCATCAAACGGAAAGCCCAAGGCACAGTCAGGCTCTGGCAGAGGTGAACGGGGGCCAATTGCGGTTCAGGTTGCCCATCCAGAGTATAAAACAATGCGCCATGAGCGTGAGTTTACTGGTACAGTCAAGGCAGCTTACACTTATGTTGTCGCGGCAAAAGTCTCCGGAAGACTTCTGAGTCTTTCCAAAAGAATAGGAGACAAAGTCCACAGAGATGAAATCATCGGGCGTATCGACGATACCGAGTACCGCCAGGCTTATCAGGAAGCCGATGCACAGAAACGGGTAAGCAAAGCCTCTGTTTCTGAGGCCAGAGCACAGATGGAACAGGCCCAGAGAGAGGAAACGAGAGTTAGAGAGCTGGTTTCGAAAGGTATCTCATCTCAGGCTGAGCTGGAAGCTGCTCAGACCAATTTAGCTTCTATGCAGTCACGTTTCGAACTCGCCAATGCGCAGATGGCACAGAAAGAAGCGGCTCTGGATCTTGCAAAAACACGCCTTGCCTACACCAAAATTTCAAGCTCTCAACCCGGACTTATAGCTGAACGTCATGTTGACGGCGGCACACTGCTCTCAACTAACACACCAATTTACACAGTTGTGGGCATTGATACAGTATTTGTGGAGATAGGTGTTACTGAACGGGATTATCCATTGATTCGGAAGGATCTCAAAGCTAAGTTATCGGTTGATGCTCTTGAGGGAAGAACATTCTCTGGAGAGATCGCCAGAAGAGCTCCTTTGTTCCAGACTACGTCCAGAACCGCAATTGTGGAAGTCGCAATCCGCAATGACTCACTTCTCCTTAAACCCGGAATGTTTGCCAGGGTAAAAATAACCCTCCAGGAAAAGGATTCTGCCCAGGCTATACCATCATCTGCTATTGTCACCCGTGGTCAGAACACATTTGTGTTTATGCTTGATTCTACCGGAAGTATGGTAAACATGACATCTGTAAAGACAGGCATAGTTGATGGTGAGTTCACAGAGATAATCAGTCCAGTACTGAAAAACCAGGTAGTTACCGTGGGAACACATCTTCTTAATGATGGTGCAAAAGTCATAATAGCCCAGAATGAAAGTATCCCGGAAAAAGGAAAGACCGGAAAGGAGCAGAAATGAGCAACGGTTTTGTAGCCCTCCCGGTACGCCGTCCGGTTTTTATCACAGTAGTTTATCTGATAGTAATAATTATCGGCCTTTTTTCACTATGGCGCCTTCCGGTTGATCTGATGCCGGAGGTTACGTTTCCCAGTATTACTGTAATCACTAATTATGAAAATGCAGGACCACAGGAAGTCGAGGAACTTATCACCCGTCCTATCGAAGCTGCTCTTGCTGGAATCCAGGGAATTGAGGAGATTTCTTCAACATCATCCGAGGGACGCAGCAGAGTACGTGCAATGTTTGCCTGGGGGACCAATCTTGAGGAAGCCACAAATGATATACGCGATCGTATAGACCGCATTCTGGGAAGATTGCCTGATGATGTTGAGCGGCCGCAGATCCGTAAATTTGACCTCTCCGCCTTCCCTATCATCAACCTGGGAGTAGAAACTGATCTGGATCTTGCCGAGACACGCAGGCTCATTGAGGATCAGATTCAATACAGGCTTGAACGTGTGGAAGGGGTGGCATCGGTTGATATCCGGGGTGGTTCAAACACGGAAATCCAGGTCAAGCTCCGTACTGCATCGCTTGACGGTTTGAAGATAACACCGGATATGATCCTAAGTGCGCTCCGATCGGAAAATGGTAATATACCGGCAGGTACCATAAAAGAGGGTTCAAAAGAGATAATTGTACGTACCTTCGCGGAGTTTCAAGGTGTAGAGGACGTAGCATCGACAATTGTGACCGTCCGTGATGGTGTCCCGATTACAATAGGCGATGTAGCGGAAGTAACAGAGGGCCTGGAGGAGAGGACAAATATCGTCCGTATCAACCGCAAAGCCGGAATCATGATATCTATCAGCAAACAATCGGGTGTAAATACTGTAGCTGTTGCCAAAGGAATTCATCGGGAGATAGCACAGATCAATCGTGATTTCTCCCAGATCCGGATTCTACCTCTGATGGACACTTCAAAGTTTATCAATAGTTCTATCGGCTCAGTTGGAAACTCTCTGATCCTGGGCGGCTTCATAGCCATGTTGGTTTTATTGATGTTTCTGCGGAATATCTCCAGCACTTTGATTATCAGCGTTGTGATTCCCATCTCTATCATCGCCACTTTCGCATTAGTCTACTTTGGCGGGCTGACTCTTAACATGATGACCTTCGGAGGGTTGGCACTTGGAATCGGTATGCTTGTCGACAATGCTATTGTGGTATTGGATAATATTTTCCATCACCGGGAACAAGGAACAGGAAAATCGGAGAGCGCGATCAAAGGGACTTCTGAAGTTGTTTCCGCTGTAACAGCCAGTACATTGACTACTCTGGTTGTTTTCTTTCCGGTGGTCTTTATTCAGGGCATGTCCGGGATCATGTTCCGTCAAATGGCATACGTGGTCTCCTTCTCACTGACCTGCTCACTTATTGCTGCTGTCACACTTCTTCCAATGCTCACATCAAAATTTCTCCACCTGCCTGATTCAAACCCGAACGGAAAGCAGAGCTGGTCTACCAAATTTTTTGAACGGTCAGAGCGTGTTTACCGCAAAATAGAGAGTAAGTATGGAGATGTAATCGTCTGGGCACTTCATAATAGAATCAAGGTCATTGCCATAACAGTTGTCTTGTTTATCCTGTCCATTGTGATGATACCCATGGTAGGAGTGGAACTTTTCCCCTCCGCAGATGAGGGTGAAGTACGGGTGGATCTGGAAATGGAAGTAGGAACCAGGCTTGAACTGATGGACAGTGTCACCACTATAGCCGAAGAGATAATTGCGAAGTCTGTTCCCGAAGCCGAGTACATGGTTTCTAATATCGGTGGAGGTGGCTGGCAATCCTCTGCAAGCCACAACTCGAGTATCCGGGTGTCACTTGTAGAGAAAAAGAAACGCTCACGCTCATCGGCTCAGATCGCAAACAGCCTCAGAGGCAAGCTGAATGTGTTCTCCGGAGTCTCTGTACGGGTCAGGGAAGGTCAAGGTCTTTTCATTCTTCGAGTTGGTCAGGGAGGAGGAGCACAGGAAGTTGAGATAGAGGTAAGAGGACGTGATCTTGAGACCGGGCAGCGAATTGCAAACCAGATCGTTTCAGCAATCAGTGATGTAGAAGGTATAAATGATACCAAGATCAGCCGACAGGCTGGAATGCCTGAATACGTGCTGCGGATTGATCGCAAAAAGGCTGCGGACATGGGATTCACTGCTTCACAGATTGGTAATGCCATACAAACTGCCATGGGAGGCACAAACGCTACAACCGTTCGTCAGGAGGGAAAGGAGTACAAGGTACTTGTCAGGCTTACTGAAAATGAGCGTATGCGTGCTGAACAGCTTCTCAATCTTCCCCTGGTCAACAAAGCTGGTGTAACAGTGCCGCTTCAGGCAGTCATATCGGCAGAACTGAGTTCTGGTCCGGTTCAGATAGAAAGGCGCGACAGGGAAAGAATTCTGACTGTAACGGCAAACTACTCAGGAAGAGATCTGGGATCGATAGTAGAGGATGTCCGTGCACATATCCGAAACATTTCAGTACCTCATGATTTTGCTATCATAATCAGGGGTGATTATGAGGAACAACAGAAAGCCAGACGGGAATTGATGATCGGACTTGGTATGGCGATTCTGCTCGTTTTTCTGGTCATGGCAGCACAGTTTGAATCCTTCAAAGATCCTTTCATTGTTATCTTCTCGATTCCCATCGCGTTGATCGGAGTAGTGGCGATGCTTTACCTCTCTGCCACTCCCTTCTCAATTCAGGCATATATCGGTTGCATCATTCTGGCCGGTATAGTTGTGAACAATGCAATATTGCTGATTGATTCTATCAACCGGCTGCGACGCGAGGATAAAGTCGAACTCCATGAGGCTATCAGAAGAACCGGCATAAGGCGACTCAGGCCAATAATGATGACTGCTCTGACCACCTCCCTTGGTCTTCTGCCTCTTGCCTTGGGGCTGGGTGACGGTGGAGAAACACAGGCTCCTATGGCAAGAGTCATCATAGGCGGACTGATGGTGTCATCACTTATTACTCTGGTGTTGATACCGGTAATCTACTCTTATGTAGAGGAACAGGCACACCGAAGGAGAAAAGCAAAAAGTGAAAAATCCGTATCCGGAAGAACATATCAGACAGCGGGAACAGTTTCGATGCTGATACTGCTTTTTACACTCTCAGGGAATGCAGAGGACAGTTCAGGAAAGGTAACACTCTCTCTACAGCAGGCACTCAGTATGGCGGTTAAGAACAATCCGCTTGTCCAGATAGAAAAAGTTGACGTGGATATAGCAAAAACAGTAATCCGGGAAAATGCTTACAGGTTCGAACCGGTATTGAGTGTCAATGCTGGCAGACATTCTGATTCATCAGTAGCAGGTTTTAAGGGATCCTTGCAGATCTCAGAATACCTCCCTACAGGTACCTCAATCTCTGCAAGCAGTAATACCAGTCCCTCCAGGTTTGGAGGTGATTACCAGCACAATGTTCAGTTTTCATTCACTCAAGCACTGCTTCAAGACATAGGATTGAGCGCCAATCTGGCACCGGTCAGGAAAGCGGTTGTTGACATGGAGATCTCTCAGGAAGAGCTTGTAGGATATTCGCAGCAGTTGATGGCAGATGTGGAGCGGGCTTACTGGGATCTTTATCTCTCAGAAAAAGAGGTACAGATCCATCAGAGATCTCTCGATCTTGTAGATCGTCTGCTTTATGAAACTGAAGAGAAGCTTAAAGCAGGTAGAGTTGCTCAGCTTGATCTTGCAATAGTGAAAGCAGAGGCTGCATCCCGTAAGAAAAGTCTCATAGATGCAAAGACCGCGCACCTTCAGAAAATGCTTAGACTCTCTTACCTTATTTCCGACAAATCATTCGGTTACGGTGATTCAATCGCCCTTTCCGATACTCCCCCACCCCCTGATCCTATCGGTAATCTCGATGATATATTGAAGGTTGCTCTGGAATACCGCCCGGACCTGCGTCAAGCCAATCTTCTTGCTCGTAAAGGGGATCTGGATGTAGTCCAGACCCGTAACGGATTGCTCCCAAAGCTTGATTTTTTTATAACTCTTTCCAGTACAGCCTATGCAGAGTCTTTCGGTGAGGCGCTGAGAGACAACTCTGTGATCGATGCAGGATTAACCCTTTCACTGCCTCTGACTAACGGAGCAAACCGGCAAAAGTACCGCAGGGCAAAGCTTTCCAGGCAAAGGATTGATCTATCTATCAGCAATCTTAAAAGACTGATCGAGCTCGATGTACGCTCAGCCTGGGAGGAAACAAAGCGTGCGCTTCAGCAGATAGAGGCGACACGAATTGCCAGGGAGCTTCAGGACCAGAGGGTGATTGCAGAGCAGGAAAAACTGGCTGTTGGAAAATCCACGGAGTATATGGTTCTGCAGGCTCAGAGAGATCAGATAGTTGCTCTTCTTGATGAAGCACGTTCAGAGGTAGGATACGTTAATGCAATAATTGACCTTCATCTTAAGGACGGGACACTTCTGGAGAGAAGAGGGGTTAAAAGTAAGTAGATAGTGCTTGGCTGGATTAGAGGTTGGTTCCGGAATTATCTCTGAGGTGAAAAATTGACTTAACTTGTTAAATCACTGAATCACCTCAGAGATGAGAATTTATCACCAGATTTCCTCCGGGATGAAAAGTGAACTAACTCTTTAAGTCATTGAATTACCTACAGGTTAAATAAATGATCTAACTAATTAGATCACAAACTCTCTCCT
>DAOTAZ010000217.1:0-6399 GCA_035382965.1 Chitinispirillaceae bacterium
CCATCAGCCCCGCACTCCCTTGCTATATCCGGGTAGTCGTTAACGATAAACCGCGTATCGGTACCGAGTGTCAATTTGCGCATGAGATTTGCGGTACTCAGAATCTCATCCCGGCTCTTCTCTTTCATACGAAGCTGAACAAAGCTGACACCATAGTCAACAAGAAGCTTTGTAACATATTCGTACCCTTTCACAGGATCGGTTAAAATCGCATAGAACCCGAATCTGGATGGGATATTCATTCCTCTGCTCCTGGTTTCAAAGCGAAGATCAATCCAAGGAGTGGAGCTTCAGAGAGCTTTTTTCTGTTTATATCCGTGAAACCTGCTTTTTCCAGCCATGAGGAGATCTCGGAAAAGGTATAGATCTGTCCACCTGACGCATTGAAAAGATTGAGCGCCTGAAGACGGGTAAAGGCTTTTGTAGCGGGACCGGTTGACTGATCACCAAGTTGATCCAGAATTATAAGACTGCCTCCGGGATTAAGTGCTTTTTTTACATTTTCAATAAGTGATTCGTTAGAGGAGTCGCTGTTTCGATGCAAAACATTGAAGATGAGAATCACATCAAAAGCCAGTTCCGGAAGGGAGTTTAGGTAATTTCCGTGATAAATGCTGATACGATCACTGAATTCATCAGTAACAATTTCATTCTCAGGGCCAGAGAGCGGGCTTTCAAGCACAACTGCTCTTAGTCCAGGATACCTTCGGCACAGTTCCCGGCTGTAAAAACCTCTGCTGCTGCTGATCTCAAGTAAATTTCCGGCACTGGTTTGTAAAGAGGTTTTATCCAGTATTTCCTCCACCGGGATCTGAGTCGGTGACAGGAACAGTTTTTCTGAATCACACACTTCATCATCTTTTCTGCTGAGCCACTCATGCAGTGTAAAGTGAGGTTTTCCCTCTCTGATTGTATACTCCAGAAGTTCAGAAAACTCGAATAAAAGAGAGGAGTAGAGCGGTAATGCGGTGGAAAAGCTGGATGGGCTATCTTTCAGAAGCCACTTTTTAACGATTTTGCTATTGCAGTATTTATCACCATTATCTTCCAGATAACCCAGTGCTTCAAGCGCCTCAAGGAGCAACCCGGTACCTCTGGGATCGAGATTGAGCCTGGAGGCGACCTCTTTTGCGGTCAGCGGGTGGGGATCGAGGCACTCGAATATACCGAGTTTGTGAGCTGTGCATAAAGCCCGGAAACCCTGAGTCCCTGACATATCAAGCAGGAAACCCGGTTCATCATTTCTTAAAAGGCTGATTTTTTCGAATAGACCGGGAAATACAGGCATTGTATTTACTCTCTTGAATAAAAGATGATTGCTCTGAGCGATTCTGCTTTTTTGTTCTGCAGGTGGCACATCGAGCCTTTGCAGATCTGCTTTAACAGTGTGAATCTGAAACAAAAATATCTGAGGGAGAAATTCATAATTGTGGTATAAAATAGAACCCGATTACCGGCATATCAAGGAGTGAAAAAAAACGGATGCATCATGTATATTAACATTTATTGATAAATTTGATTAACCTGGAATAATTCAGACACAGAACCTATACAGCTATTTTTCAGGAGCTAAGTTTCATGTTGGATATTCAGAGAATCCGTGATAATGCGGATCAGGTAAGGCAGGTAGTACTCAATAAAAAATCTCCCGTTGATATCGATGCGGTTTTAAGCCTTGACAATAAACGCCGGGATACGATTCAGGAAGTGGAGCGTTTAAAGAATCTCCGCAATACCCGCTCTATAGAGATTGCCGCTCTTAAGAAGGAAAAAAAGGATGCATCGGCTCTGATCGATGAGATGAAGTCGGTTTCTGAACGCATAAAGGCTCTGGACACAGAACTTGGCAGCATTGAGTCAGAGATACAGGAATATCTGATCAGGATACCCAATATTCCACACTCCAGTGTACCTCACGGGGAGAGTGAGAAAGACAATGTTGCGGTCAGTGAATGGGGAGAAACACCGCAATTTGACTTTAAACCACGCGATCATCTGGAACTGGGTACCGCACTTGATATAATCGATTTCCCCAGAGGGGCCAAGATCGCAGGGGCGGGTTTCCCGGTACTGAAAGGTGCAGGGGCGCTTCTTGAACGTGCTCTGATCAACTTTTTCCTGGACACTCATACCCGTAAAAACGGGTATCTGGAGATTTTTCCTCCTTTTCTGGCAAACAGGGCCAGTCATTTCGGCACAGGCCAGTTACCCAAGAGTGAAGATCAGATGTATTACATAAATGAAGATGATCTGTTCTGTATTCCCACCGCAGAGGTTCCTGTTACCAATCTTCACAGGGATGAGGTGCTCGATCAATCTGTATTACCTGTCAAATACTGTGCTTACAGTGCCTGTTTCAGGAGAGAAGCGGGATCTTACGGTAAAGATACCAAAGGTTACCTGAGAGTACATCAGTTCAATAAAGTAGAGCTGGTCAAATACACCACGCCTGAAACGTCCTATGATGAGCATGAGGCATTAAGGAAGGATGCAGAGGGAATACTTCAGGCGCTGGGGCTCAAATACAGGGTACTGTTACTGTGTGATGCGGATCTATCCTTTGCGGCAGCCAAATGCTATGATCTTGAAGCGTGGGCGCCTGGAGAGGGAAAATTCCTCGAGGTCTCATCGTGCAGCAATTTTGAGGATTTCCAGGCACGACGGGCGAATATCCGTTATCGCCCCCAGGGTGGCGGGAAACCAAGATTTGTGCATACACTCAATGGAAGCGGGCTTGCGACTGCAAGGATTCTTGTCGCAATACTGGAGACCTATCAAACGGCACAGGGGACAGTTAGAATTCCAGAGGTTCTGCAGCCTTACATGAATGGAATCAGGGAGATTAAACCGAGGTGATCAAAGGGATCAAGTCGGCTTTACACACTTTTTTTCTCAGCAGGAAGCTTCTGACAAGGAAAAGACTCCTTCTGTTTTTCTGCGCCGGTGGGCTTGTTACTTACAATGTATTTACGTTTGCAGTATTCAGGGAGATCAGGGAAGATTCGGTGGCAGTCACCAGGGATTTTGCGGAACTGGTGCAATCACTGGTCAGTGACAGAAATGATGCCGAGATTGTTTTACGGAATATAATCAGCAGATCGGAGTATCCGGTCATTGTCACAGATACTGCTTTTCGTCCCATGATGTGGGGAAAAATAGAGTACGGTTCCTTTCTCAACAGGAAGACTGTTCCCGGAAGTCATCTAAGTGATCACCAGCAGAAAATTCTTCTGAAGAAATCTGTCAGTTTCAGGAAAATTTATCCTCCTCTGCCGCTTCGCTGGGGAGAGGGAGGGGGTGGTTATCTCCTCTGCGGCAACAATCCTTTAATCAGCAGTCTGGTTTTTCTTCCTTTTATGGAAGCGGTACTCATTGGCGTGCTGCTTGTACTCGCCTACTTTACATTTCATACTATCAGGATTACCGAGAGGAGTAATCTCTGGGTCGGACTGGCAAAGGAAACTGCTCATCAACTGGGTACACCGATTTCATCACTGATGGGCTGGGTGGAATATATAAGAACCGTAAAGGATGCAGATCCTCCTTTAGAGCCTCAGGTTTTTCTTGAGCAGTCACAGAGGATCTGTGATGATATGGACAATGATCTTCACAGATTAAGGAAGGTCACAGCACGGTTCAGTCAGATCGGTTCTATCCCCGCTTTGACATCATGCGACATAAATGATAATCTCAGAGAAGTAGCTGAGTACTTCAGGATGAGACTTCCACTGCTGCGCAAGAGAATCGAAATAAAATTCGATCTGGAGGAGATCCCTCCGGTTTCCGCCAACAGAGATCTTATAGAGTGGGTTTTTGAGAACCTCTTGAAGAACTCCATTGATGCTATTGAGAAAGAAAATGGAAGAATAGAGATAAGGACTGAGTGCCTGGAGCGTGAGCGGATGGTGAGGATCAGCCTCAAAGATAATGGGAAGGGGATATCCTGGGAGGCACATAAAAAAGTTTTCTCTCCGGGTTATTCCACAAAAAAACGCGGCTGGGGGCTTGGGTTGACACTCGCAAAGAGGATAGTTGAGGATTATCATAAAGGCAGGATTTTTGTCTGTTGGTCATCAAAGAACAAGGGGACGGAATTCTGTGTGGACCTGCCGGTATGGCAAGAGCCGGAAAGCGGGGAAGGAGTTTAGAAGTATGTCAGGTGGCAGGAAAAAGGTATTGTGGGTTGATGATGAGATAGAGTATCTGAGATCGCATATAATGTTTCTTGAAACACGCGGATACAGTGTGGTCCCGGTTTTCTGCGGTGACGATGCGGTTCAGATTATTCAGCAGAACCCGAAAGAATTTGACATTGTGCTTCTTGACGAACAGATGCCGGGCAAGGACGGATTGACAACGCTGGAGGAGATAAAGGATTTTGCTCCCGATCTTCCAGTGGTGATGGTTACCAAAAGCGAGGAAGAGCAGCTAATGGAGGATGCCCTGGGGAAGAAAATCGACGGGTATCTTACAAAGCCTGTAAACCCGAGTCAGATACTTCTTGTTTGTAAAAAGCTTCTCGATTCCAGGCAGCTTATAACATCTCAGATTTCACAGAGATTTATTCGCAGCTACTCCCAGAACAGAACCGCACTGAGCGGTCATCTTAAGGTAAATGACTGGATCAGGATGTATGAAAACCTGGTGAACTGGGATTTTGAGCTTGAGAAGGCGGATGATGAGGGGTTAAGACAGACTCAGGCCGGGCAGAAATCCGATTTCAATGCTGCGTTTTCCGATTTTGTGATTGACAACTATGCCCGGTGGGTAAAGGGAAAGGGAGATCCGCCGGTGATGTCACATCAAGTGCTCGAGGAGCTTGTGTTTCCGCTGATAGCTGACGGGAAGAAGACTGTGATGCTGGTGTTAAGCGGGATGAGGCTTGATCAGTATATCTGTATGGAGCAGATTCTCAAAAAATATTTCAACACCAGACGCCAGTATTTCTATTCGATTCTCCCCTCATCGAGCTTTTTTTCAAGAAGCGCGTTTTTTGCCGGAGCGCTTCCTTTGGAAATTGCTGCTGAGCATGACTGGTATGGCTGCAAGGAACCGGAGAAGGTAACAGAAAAGGCAGAGAAGTGTCTGCTTCAGGAAAGACTTGAAAAAGCCGGGTTTCAGGTTGATAAAAAAGAACCATGGTTTACACGCCTTCCTGACCGGATCAGTGCAGAGGAACTCCTTTCTAAAATCGATTCCTGTGTTTCTTCCGGACTGGTGGTGTTTGTAGTCGATTTTTTTGATGTGCTGCTTCAGAACAGCCCTTCTTCGAGCATACTCCAGGAGATAACAAATGATGAAAGCGGGCTTCGCACTCTTACCGGCTCCTGGTTCAGATTATCTGCTCTGCTTCAGACCCTCAGGGAACTCTCCAGACGTGACTGCAGAATTATATTGACATCAGATCACGGGAGCACATTCTGCAGCAGGGGAACTGAACTTTACGGGGCCAGGGAGTGGGGAAAACATCTGCGCTACAAATTCGGCAGGGAAATAAGCTGCGATGAGAGAACTGTGGTGTTTCTGGACAATCCGGAGCATTTTGGAATACCCAGGTTTGCAGAGGATAATAATTGCATCATCGCAAAAGAGAACTTCTATTTTATCCATCCTGAGAAATTCGAGCATTATCAGAGGCAGTACAGGAACACATTCCAGCAGGGCGGAATCTCTCTGCAGGAACTGATCATGCCTCTGGGTGTATTTGAGGCACTTTAGGCAGCCATGGTGATCCACACGCATTCTGTAAAGGAGACAAGGGAACTTGGAGCGAGTCTTGGCCGTAAAGCCAGGCCGGGGGATGTTTACGCTCTTGAGGGTGATCTTGGTACCGGGAAAACTGAGTTCGTTCGTGGTTTTACTGATGCACTGGGCGGGAATGCTCCTGTCAGGAGTCCAAGTTTCTCGATCGTTAATGTTTACTCCACATCTGTAATGCCTGTTTACCATTTCGACTTTTACCGTCTCCACGATCAGTCGGAGCTTTCAGAAATTGGATATTACGAGTACCTGACCGGTGATGGGGTGTGTCTGATAGAGTGGGGGACCATGTTCCCTGATGTTCTTCCTGAGTGTACGAGGATGATCAGGTTTTTTGATGAAGGGGAGCAGGACAGGAGGATAGAGATGGATTTTGATTTCGCTGAATATTGATGGCTGATGGGGTAATCAGTTCCTAAGCTGAATAATCCATACACTACCTGCTCTGAGGTTTACACAAATATTTCAGCACTTTCATTTAATTCTTTGCTTTGTGGGAAACGATAGTTTGTTTTTGGGTTACTACTTACCTCAGGGGTGAAATAGTGACTTAACTGATTAAAATGAGGCCTCAACAAGCTCTTTAATTCACCCCAGAGTTCCTAAGTTAAAAATCAAGACTTTTTTTAGTTTTTTTGA
>DAOTAZ010000218.1:0-6387 GCA_035382965.1 Chitinispirillaceae bacterium
TGCTGAACCATATTATCCGAATTACCGAAATATCAGGAAAATGAACTGTCGCCTGCCGGTTTATTGTATTTTATTCAGGTTTCAGCAGCAGGCATGCATATAAACCACAGGTCACACGTCCCATGTCAGGCTTCTGAGTCCAGGTTCCCGGGGTAGAAATGAATTACAAATCAGAGATATCGGCCACACTTGACATCGCTAAAAAAGCAGGGAACTTACAGCTTCAATTCCAGCACAAGCTCAAAACCATAGAAATAAAAGAAGACCGTTCACCGGTCACAGAAATTGACAAACAATGTGAGGCGATGATCCGTGACCATCTCCTGAAAGCTTTTCCTCAAGACGGATTCCTTGGAGAGGAAACCGGCAATCACAACGGAACAAGCGGCAGAAGATGGATAGTTGATCCGCTCGACGGTACACGCCCCTTTATCAGGGGAATACCGACGTTCAGCGTGCTTATCGCTCTTGAAGATGGCGGGATCCCGTCTCTGGGAGTGATCTGCCTTCCAGCGATGTCTCTTACATGCTGGGCTTTCAGGAATGGAGGAGCCTTTCTCAACGATCAGAGAATCCACGTTTCCACAGTGAAATGTTTGGAAAACTCGATGGGAAGTGCCCTTGGGTTTCTTGAAAAAGCCGATTACCGGGAGGGCAGACAGTTGCTCTCACTTCTCCGCAAATGTGATTACTCTTACGGTTTCATGGACGCGTTTTCCTATGTCTGCGTTGCAGCAGGAAAAATTGATTTTGCTGTCAACCTGTTGGATAAAGCATGGGACTGCGCTGCCGCAGCCTGTATTGTAACCGAGGCAGGAGGTGAATTCTCGGACATAAACGGAAACCGATCTGTCCATAATGGGTCATTTGTCATTTCAAACGGTATTCTGCACAACCAGGTGCTGGATTTTTTCCGGGAACCGAAAGAAGTACAGTGAATGTTTCACTTTTCATATCATCCGGAATCGATAATTACAGATTTTAAAACCCGGCACGGATAATGTTGCAATGAAACCACGCAAGGCAGAATCAGGAGTAAAATATTCACCGGTTCATTTCGAAATCATATATCTGTTCCTGTCAACTGTAACCCGAAGCGGAGGGCGTTTTGTCCAATACACAGACCAGACGATCTGAGCAAGCCGGAATCCTTCATTTCATCCGTGAGATGGGTTCCGCACTCATCATGGCGCTGATCGCCATTGTATATGTAATTCAGGCATTCAAAATTCCTACCGGATCCATGGAAGACAGTCTGCTGGTTGGAGATTTTCTTCTGGGCCTCAAATTCATGTACGGCGCCCCTATCGTACCATTCTCCCAGGAGCTTGGGATAACCACCCGTTTCCCTGCAGTAACAGATCCCAAAACCGGTGATGTAATCATATTCAAATATCCTGGTACCGACAAGAAAGATTATATCAAAAGGTGTGTCGCCGGACCGGGGTCAATAATCGAAATCCACGGGAAGAAGCTTATTGTAGACGGCAAAGAGATTCAGATACCACCCAGGGGTAAGTATCTCAATGACGGTCAACTTGACAGCAGAATTACAAATTTCAGACCTCTGAGAATACCCGCCAAAGGCGACATCATAAAAGTCGCTGATCTGGATACAAGGGAGTTTCTGTTTCTCAAACATCTTATGCGTCAGGAAAACCCGCGTGCCAAAGTCAGAGCGGACTTTCAGCTTTACCTCGATGGAGAGTTCTCAAACAATCAGACAATCCGGATGATCGATCCTTTTACAAAACAGGAATTCCGCATCGCATTCAGCGATATAAAATTCGAGCATGATGACTGGACTGTACTCGAAGACCTGCTTTCTTATGTAAAGCAGTCATTTCCGAACAGGGAAGTTGATATTAGAAAGATGATCTATATCGGTGACAAACCTGTCGATGAATACAAGGTCAAGTATGACAACTACTTCATGATGGGTGATAACAGGGACAATTCTCTGGATTCACGCTACTGGGGATATCTGAACCGCAACTACATAAAGGCCAAAGCCTTCATTCTCTACTTTTCGCTCGATAAACATATCCCCGCCTGGCAGCTTCCTCTGAAGATCCGATGGGATCGCATAGGCAAGCTGATCAGATCCTGGGACGGGATTTAAGCAGATATAAAAATGCCCGCCTCATGAGTTAATTCTGAGGCGGGCAAAACTCCTTCTTTACCTCTGTCAAATTTAAACTTCCATATTTTTCATCAATGCCGGCTGACCAGTCGCGTGCACAACATCACGCCAGAGAGGACTCTCAGGATCGATCCTATTACGCTGTGATACCGCCAGCTTCATCGGCACATGCACATAAGTATTATGTATAAGGCTGATCAGCATCTTGGTTTTTCCCGCCATTGCAGCATGTACTGCGTTTGTCCCAAGACGTGTGCAGTAAACAGAATCACTGGGATTGGATTCCGTGCTGCGGATTATGTAACTGGGGTCAAGATACTTCAAATTGATCTCAATATTCTGCTCCTTGAAATAGGAGGATATCCTCTGTTTGAGCAATAACCCGATATCTCCCAGTTTTCTGTTCCCTGAAGCATCACGCTCCACCTCGGAATCGGGAAAAAGCTCCTGTCCGGCTCCCTCGGCAACTACAATGAGTGCATGTTTACGACGCTCAAGCCTCTTCTTGAGATTCGCAAGGAGTCCCTTCTCCCCATCCAGATCAAAAGGGATTTCCGGGACAAGAACATAATTGACATCGTTGGAGGCAAGGGCAGTATGCGCAGCTATAAAACCCGATTCTCTCCCCATCAATTTGACAACAGCTATTCCGTTTACAGCATCGTGTGCCTCGACATGTGCCCCGGAAACCGCCTCTACAGCCTTGGAAACCGCGGTCTCGAAACCAAAGGACTTTTCAATAAAACTGAGATCATTGTCAATCGTCTTGGGAACTCCCACCACAGCAGTTTTAAGGCACCTCCGTTCAATCTCCTCAGCAATCTTCAAGGCACCCTTCTGTGTCCCATCGCCACCTATAGTAAATAGAATCGTCAGGTTCATCCGTTCAATAGAATCGACGATGTCGGACGTGCGCTCGCCATTTCCTCTCGATGATCCCAGAATTGTTCCACCCATGCGATGAATATCAGATACAACATCGGGATTAAGTTCAACTACAGGCAGACCATAGTCCGGAATAAATCCCCTGTATCCAAACCTGATACCGGAAATTTTACGTACCCCATACTGATACCACAGAGTCATCACTATAGCTCTGATAACATCATTCAAACCCGGACAAAGCCCCCCGCAGGTGACAATCCCCGCATGCACTTTGGATGGATCGAAGTAGATATATTCACGGGGCCCGGCTTTCTCCACAAGCTCCTCTCTCTTGGGAGTGTAGGTTTTTCCAGGCTGAGCATTAATACCGTAAATAATCAGCTCGTCATCGGAAACATAGTTTGCGATCATATCACCCATCTTTTTAGATAAAGAAACAGGTGAGGGTACTTTAGCGGATCCCAGTGTGGAGATAATGAAACTCATATCTTGGTTCTGACCTTGATTACTTGATTAAAGGATTTCCTTATCTGCTCGGATAATTCAGTTTCTACTGTATACCTTAATATAATTCTTTTCCCTCCTGTTTCCCGGAATCTCTGATTCCATGTAAGTTGTGAAAACATCGGCTATTAAGTTATTTTTCAGTGATGCTCAATAAAAGAATCATTTCAACACTCTGCCTTTTGATTGTGCTTTCCTGTGCACATCAGATGACACCAGGAGGCGGTCCGGATGATAAGACCGGTCCGGTTGTCCTCTCTGTCAGTCCGGATTTAAAATCGGTAAATGTCAACAGGAACACAGAAATCAGATTCACCTTTTCCGAATGGATCGATAAAAAATCAGATAAGGGTATATCGATCTTTCCTCCGGTTGAGTTTAAATCCAAAATAAAAGGCAATTCACTGATCATAAAACCGGTTACAGAACTGGCAGAATCCACAACTTACCATGTGGAAGTAGGTTCGATGCTGAAGGATCTCAGGGGCAACCCTGTGACAACCCCTTACAGCCTCATTTTCTCCACAGGTCCGACTCTTGACAGCGGGGCAATCAGCGGATGCGTTGTTGACCCATCAAAAAACCTTCTGCAGCCCAGAATCGCACTGTTCTCTCCTAAGGAAAAAGCCGATTCGGGGTTTTCCGGCCCCCCGTCATATCTCCTGCAGACAGACAGCACAGGTCACTTCAGTTTTAACAACATAAAAACTGGAATTTACACAATAATCGGTTATCTCGATTTGAACAATGACTCACGCCTGCAGCCTGTAACCGAACAGGTTTACATGCCGGCAGACTCTATCATAAAGGTACAGAGCAGCCCTGCAGAAATTGTTCTCTACCCTGCTGTTTATGATACAGCTTTCCCGAAAATAGCATCTCTGCAGGCTCAGGGAACCGTTTTGACCGGTAAATGGAACAAACCCTTCGACTCGCTTTCTTTAATGCAACCCGGTTTCAAGATCGAGCACGCAGGGGAATCATCAGGAAAAATTCCGGAGTTCACATACCTCCCCTTCACAAACACAAACAGATTCGCTCTCAGGACATCAGAACCCTTCAAAACCGGCCAGTACAGACTCATATACATACTTTCCAGAAATTACAGCTCAGAATCTGCAGCGGACACCGCAGCTTTCACCGTTCAGGATGGAACCGATACTGTTCCGCCTGTACTCACATCCTGGACATCTGATAAACCTGCAGACCTCCTTCCTTCAATAAAAATAAACTGGTCAGAGCCGGTGCTCCTGAGAGATTCACTCATCATGACCGACTCCTCAGGCGACACAGTTCTCCTGTCCACAAACAGACTTTTTTCCGACAGCCTTACATTGGTCCCATTAAAAAAGCTTCAGCCCGGGACAAGCTACAATCTGGTGCTTTTCAAGCATTCAGGAGAAGATCTCAGCGGAAATCCTCTTAAAACCAAAGACACGACAACTGATACTGTAGCAAAAATCACGCTTTCCACTCTTGACATTGACAGTCTGGCATCGAGCATACAGGGTGGAGCTGAATGTCTGAAAGGAGAAAAAAGCGCCAAATGGAGATTCTCCCTTTTCAACGGAAAAACTTACACCACTAAAGACAACGCCGGATCATTTTACTTCGAAATGATCCCTTCCGGAAAAGGACTGATGGGATATTTCGTTGACAGAAATGGAAACGATACCCCTGATCCCGGGAAACTGATCCCCTGGACAGCACCGGAAGAGCACATAATGTCCCCGGACACAGTCGAAGCAAGGGCGCGATGGGACATAGAAGGTCTGCAGATCCGGGTTTGCGACCCCTGCAGCAGATAAGTCCGTTACCTTTTCAATAGCGGAACCATAGACAGCAGTTTTACTGCCAGCAGCACAGCAGCCACTCCCTGAATATCAAGCAGCGGAAACAGGATCACTGGCCCGGAGGCCATTCCTATTACTCCACCCGCCAGATCCGAGGCATTGAGTTTTCCGAACTCAACTGATCTGCGGGTAACGAACTGCGCACCGGCAATAATACCCATCAAAGCATTGAATAACAGAAATAAACCAAGAGGCGGATAACTGATTTTTGTCAAAAGTAAAAGACTCAAGCAGGCATATATACCCGCAGCAAAATCAGAAAACGGAAATCTCCGGAATAAACTCCCTAACACGAACCCTCCGGTCATGGCTATCATCAGCAGAGGTAATCTGGAGTAAAGCATCCCGTAGAGAGACTGGTAAAGAAGCATCAACCCTATTGAATACACTCCTGCAACAAATCCCGTTGAACCCACAGAGAGATCCGGAACTGAACGCATGAAAAAAAGCAGAATAACAGTCAGTAAAATTACTGCTGCGAATATGAGAAGAACTGAAGACACCTCAAATTTATCAAGATATCTCTTGATGGAAAAGATAAGCAGCGATGATAAACCTTTTGTCCCGGCCTCATCAGAGAATGACTGCCGGTTCGCGGCAACAATCTTTTCAGGTGTAAGGGATGGCAGTATGAAATTTTTATAATATGGCGCATCGACAGGACATACAGAAGTAAACTCAAAAGGCTTGTCAGAGGCCACAAAGGTATACCCCTCGCCTGGAAAAATCCTGACATTCTTAAAAACAGCCGAGAGGGTTCTGATCGTAAAATCCCTGATCTGTTTCTCCTCTTTGGACAGATATTCGGAATTAAAAAGAAGTGTAAAGGAAAGTATCCCGGTATCTGTCATATTCATCTTCATCCTGTGAAAGAAGGACTCTGTAAAAAAACGGCTTTCCGAAAGATTCTCAGGAATACTCACTCCAGAGATGATCACATCAAATTTCTGACTGAAACCGTAAGTTTCCGGAGAACCGCAACTGCACTTTTCATCCGCAAGG
>DAOTAZ010000219.1:0-6382 GCA_035382965.1 Chitinispirillaceae bacterium
ATTTTCCAGACAGATATGTTGTCTGAGCAAAGCATTAAATGAGCCGTGTCTGAAGAAATCCTCAACATAGACCCGCAGATTCTTTGTAAACTCCATCCATGATCCGCTGTCACAGTCTGAGGGCTCTTCAAGATTCCAGTTTACCACAGCAGGAATACCTGAGAGAAGCGGGCTCTTTGCTGCCGCCTCACTGCCTATATTGACAACGAGATCAAACTGTTCTGATTCTATCTCCTTAAGAGAAACAGAAGGCTCAGAGAGAAGATCCTTTTCTCCACAGGCAGCAATTAATTCCTCAGAAAGCAATGCAGGTGAAATTCCAGCGCTTTTTATTACAGATCCTGACTCTGCGGTTTGGCCGGCATAAGCTGCTGCAAATCTTGAAGAGAGGTGTTTAATGTCCAGAAAAAGAATTTTACTATCCATATCACATGGATAAAATAGTAAAAGTGTCCATTAATGTTGCTGATTTTCAGACATTTCTTTATTCGGCGGGATTTTTCTGCATAATCGACAGCGGCTTTCCGGACACCACTGACAGAAGAAACAATCCGGGCAATCATACTTGCGGGCACATGCAGCTCCAGGCGGGTGTTTGGATTTTGGGCTCTGCCCGAACAACGGAGATTCATTGGATTCACGATCCATCAGTTTCTGCCTTCCTCCGGATCTGTCCAGACCCCTCTTTCCATATGCTTTCTCTTTTCGGCTTCGGCAAGGTCCAGCATCCTGTAAGCACAATCTCTGACTATGCCAAACAGTACCCCGCAGGAATCATCATTGCGGTAAAGGTCACCGTGATCAGCACAGGACAAAAGCATTCGATTCAGCCTCTGCACCCTGAGGATTTCACGATTGACAAGACACATTCTGTCCTCAGGCGCAGAGCCATCAATAGGTAAAGATAACACGGCTAATCTCTCCCGGTTCACTGTTTTCCAGCACAGCTCTGATTATCACAGGCTTTTCCTGCTGACACTCTTCTGCCCGGTTTCCCGGGTCAGATCCAGATGGACCTCCGGAGAATTTCTCCAGAGGTTCACCATTGTGTCCGGAATACCCGCAGAACCCGCCGGTCAAAGCAAGCAGTCCGGAAAAAACAAGATATCCCATCAAGAGTTTCATAAGACACTCCAGGCGGATACTTCAGATTGTACCCCAGAAGCCGTGAAGGTTACAGTATTCACGGGCATAAAGCTTTACATTTTCATCATCTACCATGAAAACCGCCTCTGCAACGGTATCACCTTCTTTGAATTCATGACGCAGAACCTTGTCCCCGGCGATCAGTTCCACAAAGAGGATATAGTGTTCAGGGGTCATAGGATGAGCTATCTCGCCCACCTTGACTTTCACGACTTTGCCGTTCCGTTCAATCACGGGTACATGCTTCTCCTTTGCGGCATCTGTAGTATTCACTTTCAGTTCCTTCATCTCTTTCCCGCAGCAGAAAAGACTCTCATTCCCATTCCAGAGCGACTCCACTACAGCACCACATCCTTCACATTTGTACACACTTCTCTTACTGATCATACTTCCTCCTTCTTCTTGAACAAAGATCTGCCTGTGAGTTGAAAATAACAGAAGTTCTTTTATGTAACTGAAAAATAATCCTTTACTCCTTCGCTAGTCGGAACGATCGCCCTTTCTCCTTTCTGCCAGTTGGCAGGACAGACCTCACCATGTCCGGTATAGTACTGAAGAGCATCGATCATCCTTAACACCTCATTGACACTTCTTCCCAAAGGAAGGTCATTTACAAGCTGATGGCGGACAATAAATTTATCATCTATCAGGAATAATCCCCTGTAAGCAACACCCTGATCCTCAAAAAGGACATCGTAAGCTTTTGAGATCTCTTTTTTGATATCAGAAACTACAGGATATTCTATTCCCTGAATTCCGCCCTGCGATTTGGGAGTTGAGAGCCAGGCATAATGGCTGTAATGCGAATCAACACTTACCGCAACCAGCTCCGTATCCCTCTTTCTGAAATCCTCGATCCGATCGTTAAAGGCATGAAGTTCGGTCGGACAGACAAATGTAAAATCGAGAGGGTAGAAAAACAGTACAATATTCTTACCCTTAAGGTCAGAAAGACGGAACTTATCAATAATCTTCTTACCTTTTACAGCAGTAGCGACAAAATCCGGAGCAGTTCTTCCAACCAGTAAAGCCATTTGTTCCTCCTTTTAAAGTTAATCTCAAAATTGAACGGGGACAAATATGCAAGAGGCGTGCCAGACAAAAAAACCGGCTAAAAGCCTGGTTTTCAGGGGAGTATGTGTTTAAAATCAGGGAGGAATTTTGAGACATTTTTGTATATTTGGATGAAATCAACAGAAAAAACAGACAGAGATGTTGGTTTAGGGTTTTCTGTTTTACAGGGGACAGGTACGGAAACGTACCTGTCCCCTCTGTTTATTTAATCCCCTGTGCCTGCACAACCTTGGCTTCCTGGGAATCCGGACACTGTTCGATCAGCTTTTTCCAGACCATTGTTTTTGACTTTGTTTTTCCCTGTTTATCATATACCAGACCAAGCTTGTAAAGAGAGACACATACCTTTGAACCCTGAGGATATTTCTTGAAGTATTTCAAATACTCTTTCTCCGATTCAGCGTACTCTTTTTTTGCGTATCTGCATTCAGCAATCCAGTATTCCGATTCCTGAGCCAATGGAGATTCAGGAAACTGGGAAACCAGATCCGTAAAGCCACTCAGGGATATATCATACCTTCCCGCATTAAAATCACTCATCGCGATCTGAAACAGTTTCTCTATTTCCGCTGCCCTGGAATTAGCGGCGATAGAATCGGCAATCAGTTTAGCCTCGAGTTTTTTATTGACCTCAGCGGTTTTCTCATCGATTTTGGAAAGTCTGTGCTGGCTTTCCGACAGATTACCCTCGATGTTGGAGACTTTTCTATCAAGCTCATTGAACCTTACCTGCTGGTCGGCCCTGATCAGTCTCAGCAATTCACTCTGCGTTTTCTGCTCCTCAAGAAGTTTCTTCTGTACGGCTGAGATCTCATTGTTCAGGGAATCCACCCTGGTCTGTATAGCTCTCAGTTCCTTTGTTCTCAACATTGTCAAGTTTGAGCATCCCTGAAAAGAGGCAAAAGCGAAGACTGCAACTACTGCCAGAATGATTGTCCTTTTCATTTGTTTACCTTTCTGTCTTCTCTGAGATTACCTTGCTAGGGCTACAAATTCTGACCGGCGATTTTTTGAATGACACTCCTCATTAGTACAACCCGGTATAACGGGCTGTTCTTTACCCATGGAAGTAACCTCCATCCTGATAGGTGCAACCCCGTAATTTTCCATGTAGTCTCTTACTGCTTTAGCACGCCGCTCTCCGAGGCCCATGTTATACTCCGAAGAACCCCTTTCGTCGCAATGTCCCTGAATCAGAACACGCATCCCGGGATTATCCTTGAGAAATTTAGCGGCAATTGTCAGAGCCTCGACAGCTTCACTGGTAAGATTGTAACTGTTGTATTCAAAATAAACCGGCCTTAACGCCTCCCTTGCTCTTATCGCCAGATCATCGGCGAGCTGAGCCTCTTTGAAAATGGCGTTGTCAGATGTATCCACATCGGCGAATGGTTTAAAATCACTGAAAACACTGTCTGCAGGCTGCTGCACCGGAATATCCTGAAGTGTTGACTTTTGTTTCCTGCACCCGCCTGTTATCACAGCAAGAAGCATAAAACCCAGAATAATGCAAAGACGTTTTTTATTCATGACAATTCCCCTGTTGAAGTACTAAAAATCTGACCAGTCCGGCATTCTTACATCACCGCTCGATGTGACCCTCCGGGCCCTGCTCCCATCATGCTTTACCACGAAAAGATCACTTCTGCCTCCGACCGTATTCACAAAAGCTATCAGTGAGCCGTCAGGAGCCCAGGTAGGATACTCGTTGTTACCGGGCATGTTAGTGACTTTTGTCAATTTCGATCCGTCGGGTGCTATGGTGTAGATATCGAAAGAACCGTTCTCACCCATCATCTGAAACGCGATTTTATCCCCCTTTGGAGACCAGGCAGGAGAATCGGCGTATTTTCCCTCAAATGTCAACCGACGCTGATTTCCGCCCTCCGCGTCCATTACATAGATATGAGGATTTCCGGAACGGTCTGAAGTAAATGCAATCTGATAACCGTTAGGGGACCATGAGGGGGAAGTATCGACTCCGTAATGAGCGGTCAACTGTTTCACATTGGTCCCGTCAGGATTGCAAGTGTAAATATCGAGATTTCCGTTCTTTGATGAGGCGTATGCAACTGTACCATCCACCGGTGAGACATCCGGAGAAGATTCCACAGCGCGGCTGTAGATAAATATCTTCGATGACCCATCAAGTATTGATCCTTTGTAAAGATCCGGTTTACCGCGCAGATAAGAGGTCCATATTACTGTGTTCTGATCAGCAAAAGTGGGGAACAGATTGATCACATCGTTATCCGTGATATTCCCCCTGCTGAAGCCGTCAAAATCCATCATGGCGATATTCTTCCTGTTCCCGGTAACTTTCACATAGAGAATACGGCTCTCGAAAATCCCCTTGTCACCGAAGAGCATCGCAACGATCTCGTTGGAATAGCGGTGAGCCATCCCACGCAGAGCCTTCTTCTCCCCCTTGTACTTCTTTCCGATAATAAGCTCCCTGTTAACTACATCCCGCAGGTAACAATCGATAGTCACAGTGTTTCCCTCTACCATGTACTGACCATCGATGTAAAGCCCCACATTGGCTTTAGCAAAAGCAGCACTGTCAAATTCCTTTGCTGTGACAACCTGAAACCTGCCGCAGAAATCAAGATCATTTGCGATCACCTTCCAGGGCTCATTCTCGGTCAACTGCACCCCGTTGGATGCTTTGAAGTCGAGTATCCCGACAGGAATACTGTCGAACTTGCTGGCATATACCTCAAGATCGAATTTCTCGGCATAAGTGATACCAGTCAATCCACATATCAGAAAAAACAACAGAAAACGTCTATTCATTTCCTACTTCCTGGTTGGAATAAGGGTTAAGTTGAGATCCAGCCTGTCACCGGAAAAACCGGGAGGAAGCTTTCCAAAAGGAGCGGCAAGCTTTACCGCCCTTAATCCCAGATTGTCAAGCGAACTGTTTCCCGAAGATCTGACCAGAACCGGTTCCGTTATGGAACCGTTGCTCTGTATTGAAAACGATACCTGTATCTTTACATTACGATTCTCAGTGGAGGGACTCCAGTAACGTTCAATTTTCTGAACCACATTCGCAAGATACCAATGGAATTTGAAATCTCCCACCGCAGACACCTGAGCCGGACTCGGTATCTCATTGAGAATGGATGCCAGTTCATCGAGGTTTTCCTCAATCGGCCTTGCAGCCTCTTCCTGCTTCGCAGGCCTGGTCTCCTTTTTTGCCACATTTTTCTTCGCCGGAATCGGGCTGGGCTCAGGTTTTGATTCCTGCTTCGGTATACGCTGCTTCGGGGCCTCTGTTTTAACCGGTGTTCGCCGCACAGGAGTAGGAGGCAATGGAAGCGGAGCGCTTACCAGTTGAAATGTCTTTGGTCTCTGAAATTTGGATGGTTTCCAGACCAGTTTGGTAGCAACCGGGACAATTACAAGCACAAAAACATGAAAGACAACCGAGAGAGCCAAAACCGCAGAAAACGGAATCTCTTTGAATGGTCCATTCCCCATTTGCCCGCCAGCCAGAGAAGCCATCAATAACCACCTGTTTTGTCCAGAGGGGCTGTAAGGAAGCCCAGTTTAACAACACCCGCGTTCTGAACCTCAGAGATAACCCTGATCACAAGCCCATAAGGCACTTTCCGGTCAGCATTGATAAATACAGGCACATCGGAACGCCCTGCGAAAATCTCCCGGAATGTTCTCCTGAAATCCACAAGAGAGACTTTTTCCTGATCTACAAATATTTCATTTCTGCTGTTAATTGACACCTGAATAGTCTGATTGGCTTCCACATTTTCCGACTGAGTCTTGGGGAGGTCAACCTGTACCCCCTGAGTCATCATCGGTGCAGTTATCATGAATATGATAAGCAGTGCAAAGACCACATCAATCAGATTAGTCAGGTTTAGGTCGCTTATGGCACGATGCCTGCGTGACTTTCGTTTGCTTCCCATTTTCACATCCAGATCTACAGAGAATATAAACTTGTTGCTCTCCAGGTTATAAAACAGTCGCAGATTTTTAGGTCTGCTTTGATAGACAAGGGGGGATGAATTTTTATCGAGGTACGTAACCGAGCCAATGCCGATGGCTATCCCGATTCGATTCTCTAAAGGCATCCATGTCCTGCTTTCATAGTTTTGTGCGAGGGCAATCCCGGTGATGAGAAGTGTAGCAACTGTAA
>DAOTAZ010000220.1:0-6313 GCA_035382965.1 Chitinispirillaceae bacterium
CTTTTCAGCAGTTTCAATTCCGATGCCAAACCCGTAAGTTAAAAAAAAGGAACCGATACCAATCCTGGTACCGATTCCGATTCTTAAACTGAAAAGGGTTCTTTTCAGTTCTTAAAAGCTATCATAAAGGTGTATTGAGTCCGTTCATTTGTCAAAAGGTTCTTGCACTGCACGACAGCCATATAGGTTCCATTCCCTACCTTTCGTCCCTTCAGATTTCTGCCGTCCCAGGAGAACTGTACCTTGGTATCTCCCGGAGGATTCTTCTTGGGATCAGGTCTGAACACCACATTTCCAAGCGCGTCGTAGATCGATATCCTGGCCTCGACATTGACAAGATCCGCTATCTTCAATGTAGGATCAACAATGAAGACTATGGGTTTAGTGGAGTTGAACGGATTCGGTCCGACCTTGACATTGATCTTCATCTTTACCGGTCTGACACTTAATTTCACTCTCCTGTTCTCCGGATTCGTCTGCACAGTTCCTTGTGCATCCATTGTAACAGCCCCGTCAACATTTATCCAGACTGAGTCACTCGATGTCGGGCGGATCCCGCTCTCTATGGAGTCTACCACAAAGACAACCTGATCATTATACTGGCTGAGAACTCTCAGATACATCGTGTAGCCGGTAATTCCACTTACAATCTGATTCAGAAGCAGCGGAGTGTTGCCGTCTGTTACCGCGATATTCTCGCTGTAGATCACCTTGATAGTATCTTTTGCGAAACTGTTCTCATCCAGCATGTCACCCGGACAGTAATTGGCGCTCTTTATGACCGGAGCAGCCCTGTCCTTTACATCTTTATTCTTTTTCTCACCCGAAAAATTGGTATATGTCACCTCAACATGCATCACTCCGGATGTTCTTGGTTCAGGGCCGCTGAAAACTCCGCTGAGATCCACCCGGACAATGCTGCTGTCACCGTCGACATAGCTGAATCTCTCACTTCCCAGCTCAGGTGATCCGGTACCGTCAAAAGTAAATTCCATTACCGTTGACGACAGGTTTACAGCAGCACTGAAATGGATTATTGCTTCATCGACAAACCCATCCGGATAGACATCCGCGTAAAAAGCCGAATCTATTTCCGGAGGAACAAGTCTCAACTGGATTACTACAGGCCGGTTCTCAGGGTGCGCCCTGTTGCCGTAGACGTCAACTGTGTTCCCCTGAGAATTGATCCGTAAAGAATCAAATGGATTTATCTTGTAAGATGCACTCTCCTCGACCACGATTCTAATCGTATCTCCAAATGCCACCGCCCCCAGAACATTAATCGGGACTTCTCCTGTAGAACTCTTCAGCAGAAGTGAAGAGCCAACCAGGGATGAGGGGGAAACACTTTCAGACAGTGTGATAAACATGATATCATTGCCTGAACCGAACTTCTGCAGCAGAACCGCACTTGTAAGAAGCGGTCCTATACTGTCTTTAACATCAAAAGGACAGCGGTCGGGTTCCTGGCCTGCAAGAGCCGGATCGCTCCAGAAAGCATACCCCAGGCGGGCTGAGGATGTGTAGGTGGTAACAGCCTCAGGGAACGGATCAGGCAGGTTGATTGTTACGTGTCTGGGATTTGCATCATCCAGGACTATACCCGCACCGATTATCGTTTTCGTTGAGCTGCCGTCAGGCCAGCTTATCTGCACAGAATCCGGCGGAGCGGTAAGATCGGTGGTATAATAAAGATCCAGCCTGTCAAGCCTGCCAAAACCATTGTTCGCTGTTGCCACGGCATGCTCGATCACAAAATTGCTCTTTGTAAAATTTATCCCGTCACGCGATCCCTGAGCCAGCGATGCATCACTTACCGGAGCGACCTCTATCATGCCATTTGAAACAGGATTGTAACTGGTCACCCAGATAACAGCCTGACCATTGATCAGACTGATACTGGAGATTTCATTCTTATCACTGATATCTCCGGATGCAAAAATCTTCAGAAGATCAGGGCTGACTGTTATTGCCAGTTCACTCTGATAGTTTGTTAAAGGTGTAATAGTGTCCAGTGTAGCCCTGATAGTAACAGGAAATCTCTCCCCTGCCGAGCCGTTAATCTGCGCACTGGGATTATAAGTTACTGTATCATCAAAGAAAATCATCAGTGGTATCGCAGTGAAATGTATCCTGGTCCTCGTTGCGGTGTTAAGCTGGCTGTCAGGAGCCGAGGCCTCCATTCTTCCGTTCTCAACAGGAGCAGTCGCTCCAAGCCATAGAGTGTCTGCCCCGAGAGTCAGCTTTGTGGATGTAATCGGCGTTTCATCATTCTCTGAAGCGAAAAACTGAAATGGGAATCCCAGCGGATTAAGCAGGATATCATTGTTGTACCCGGTTGCTACTGTCTCTCCGTCAAGTGATGCCGCCAGGAGTACCTGGTATCTGGTCCCCACATATCCACGCAGCTCCGATGTCTGATCCTTCATGTCATCATAATAGATGTAGAGCATGACTTTTGAAAAGAAGACATTGCCCCTTTTATTGTCGTTGAGAAGATTGTCAACTGATCTCACCCGGATTGTATCGTTATTGACAGGTAAATCGGAACTGACCCATACAGTCACCTGCCCGTTTACCAGATTGAACACGGAATCGGCAGTTTCCGCCGTTTCCGAAGCGTAAAAGCGCAGTGTTGATGTGGAATTCCCGCCGCTCACAATCAGAGCATTGTTAAAGGAGGTATTGATTATCTGCCCGTCCAGGGAGGTGACAATCGTTACAGGATAACGCATCCCCACATACCCCCGTATTTCAGCCTGATTGCTGGGGAATTCGTCATCGAAAGCCATGTAAAGCGGCATTTTATCAAAGTAAATCTTATTCTTTGAGGCATTTGCAAGTACAGTATCAACATCGGTCACGAAGATACTTCCATTGACGGCCTGTCCGGTAGCGGTCACCCACACTTCCACCTGTCCATTCACCAGAGTAAAAACAGAGTCCGGTGTGGCGTCGTCCGCAGTCGAGTAAAACAGAAGAGGAGTATTCTGAGCGGTCTTTACGTGTAGAGTACTGTTATAATCTGTAAACACAGTCAGCCCGTCGCTTGCAGCGATGGTGATCCGTACTCTCTCACCTGCCATTCCCCTGAGAGTATCTTTAGGACTGAGTACCTCACCGTAAAAGATCTTAAGAGGAGACTGAGTGAAATAGATATTTCCCCTGCTTACCATCTTGAGGGAATTATCTGTGGTAATTGCAGTAATAATTCCCCCGTTTACCGGTCTGGTAGCTGTTACCCATACTACTGCCTGTCCATTAACAAGATTGAAGATATCAGTAGGTTCCCCCCCGCTCTGATCGGCGTAAAAGACCAGCGGAACAGCGCCCTGAGTAAGGATCTGAATCTCTTTGTTTATTGCCTCATCTATCGCAGTACCATCACCGGAGGCCACGATTGTCACAAGATATCTGCTTCCCACTGCACCTCTCAACACAGCGCTGGAGTCGTAATTCAGTACATCATCGTAAAAGATCCACAGTCTTGTTTTCGGTTGTCCGACTTTCAATGACGCTGTATCTTCGAAACCGGTAGCCTCCAGAGTGGCAACCAGCCTGAAGATCTGATCCAGATCACCCTCTGTTACCTGGGCACGGAAAGTAACTGCCCCCTCGTCATTTGTCAAAGCAGTCGCTGGTTCGGCGACATCACCGATAAGAGGATCGAGGCTCGCCAGTGAAACACTAGCGCCGGCACTGACCAGATTGGAGTAATGATCATATACATTTACCAATACGGGCATCTCAACGCCCGGATTTATCTCCACCGGGTCAAATTTACGCTTGTCGGATGGTGGAGAACTGAATTCCAGGCTCTCAGGCGGTCCGGGCAGGATTTTCACTTCATCGGAGATTCCCCCAATCGCTTTCTGAGTCCCGTCAGTATATGTGAACCTGCCTCTGGCACTGACATTTTCCATCCCGGATCCGGTCGGAACACGTGTAAACTTGACCGGGTAAGTTTTCTGGCCGGTAAAGCCTGATTGAATTACAAAATCGATTTCGTCATGATTCTTTAGATCAAACCCCGATACCAGTGATACTTCAGCAGAATCGATGGGAAACTGGATAGGAACTGTGGTGCCGATTTTAACAGGAGTGATCCGCAGATAAACCTCCTGGCCGGCAGTAACAGAATCCAATACACGCCCGTTGTTAAGGGCATCCACTACCTCCACGATGAACTGGTATTCAAGTTGCCTGTAAGGGAGAAAACCTACGCTGGATGTAACGGTCTGTCCTGCTGCATCAGTTCCTTCAAGTACCAGTTCCAGAAAAGCGTAAAGCTGGGTTGCGGTACGGGCAGGTACTGTAAAAGTGATATTATTGGTACCTATAACATAGTCGGATGGATTGAGTAGTACATCGTGAAGATCCCCGGCAGCGAGTTCGTTATTGGGAGTGCCGCTTGCCCAGGAATCAACAAACTCCACATTGTTTATCCATTTGACATATTTAACTTTCGGTTTTTTGAATGTTCCGTTGGTAACACTGAGCCGGAAAGGTACAGTAGCAGTATTACCATTTATCGTCACAGCATCAAGTGGTTTTATATGAGCAGATGTCGTGCTGGGAGTGGTATTATATGGGTACCGTCCCAGGTCTGCGACCGATCCGTCCGCATCGTATATTCCCGCCTCTGACCATCCCTGATCGACAATGTACTGCATCATCAGGGGGTTCTCCCAGTCCGGCACCAGGAACTGAGGATCATCGGGGTCTTCTGACTGGAACACAGGCTCAACCCACCTGATATTCGCACTGCGGGGGAACCCATCATTACCGGCAGAAAGCAATGCGCCTTCCACAATAATATCATTTATCCTCTCAGTGGTTCCATCACTGCGCGGGAAATCCACAGAGGTTTTCTCAGCCTCAACACCGTTCATGATTGCCAGGTAGCGAATGACTTGCACTATTGTCCCATCCTGGAGATTTTGATTCTGAATCTGAGGCGTCTCCTTCTGAGCGGCATAGATACAGTTATGCATCCGGTAGGTAAAAAGCTTATCCATTGCAAAATAGGAATCGTTGAATTTGTTTGGACGTGCATAGATGTTGTTGAAGATCAGATGCTGGCAGCCGGGGCGCCACTGTCCGGCAAAATTGATAAAGTTATGCCAGAAGGTGTTATTGTAAATTGCTAAAGGAGATAGGAGATGATCCTTGAAGAAAAGCGCTCCACCGGGCTGGTTGTCTCTTTCAGGCAAATTGACCATGGCAGTTACTGTGGTGGGAGCGTGAAAATTGTTGTAAAAGAGATTATACCTTACTACTGATCCCAGATCCCATGTGGATTCAAAGAAAATTCCGTAGGAGTTGTCATGGAAACGGTTGAACTCAAAAAGATGGTTTCCGGTTTTTCCAAATCCTGACAGAGGAACGACTGCTGTTGGTTCAAGATCATTAGGATTGGCGTTTGCAAATATGCCTCCCTCGTTCCTGTCCTTTACATTTACTCCGAAATATGCGTTCCTTGCTTCACAGTTGCGTATAGTGACATCACCTGCCACCCACAGGCAGAATGCTCCATTGCCATGAAACAGAGCTGAGGATCCCCAGATACCAGGGTAAGCGAAAGGATACGGCCCGCCTCCATCGACTATAATTCCATCAATGGTTATATTGTTAGCCTCCATGATGCGCAATGCGCCATTCTGGTCGAAATCGATAATGCCGGCCTCGTATTCCTGTTTGTCCACTGGATGTACATGAGTTTTATCCTGATACTTTATAACCGGTTTTCTGGATATCTCCGGGTTTGTGGACCTGATAGTGATATTGTTTTTACCCTGGATAGTCACCTGTTCATTATAGGTACCCAGATCGGTAATTTCGATTACATCACCCGGCATTGCGGCATCCACAGCAGCCTGTACCGTTGTAAAAGTCCCTGAACCGTCCTGGGATACATAAATAGTAACAGCCCAGGTAAGCTGAAGAGGAAACAATAAAAATGCAGTAAATCTTATCAATTTTTTGAGGTACATAAATGGGGCCTCCGGTTAATTTAATCGGTTAATTTGAACTTAACCCGATGTCGGAATTTATTATACAATATAAATATTAATATGTTAAGTGGATCATTATTATTGATCGGTTCAGAAAAAAATGAAACTTTTTGTTTTTTTCCCAGGCATTTAAATTGCAGTAGGAATAAAAGTACAGAAAAAGACTTGCGACCCTACGAGGGAAAGAAGTATCTTTAAATCCTCTTTTGAAATAAGAAATATCGCGGGGTGGAGCAGTCCGGTAGCTCGTTGGGCTCATAACCCAAAGGTCGTTGGTTCAAATCCAGCCCCCGCTACCA
>DAOTAZ010000221.1:0-6306 GCA_035382965.1 Chitinispirillaceae bacterium
TTTGGGCTTCAAAAAGTGCCCATTTCTGGCCGGTTTTAACTGCCCGCTAACACTTATCTGACAAGGAGCACGCAGGGTCATTGTGGTGTCGGTTTGTTTTGTGACTGTGATTGGATTAAAAAGGATACTCCCTGAAAATTTGGAGAGTCCTATGACGGATTTGATAACACAGTTTTGCAAATTTGTCCTGTATCCCATCAGATGTTTCGTGTCTTTGTCAAGAAATACTGTGTCTGAGCTACGGCATTCGGTAATTTCGCTAATATATGAGTTGAATCTGTTAAATGTGCTGGAGAGGAACAGTATAATACTGTCATTTATTTCTGAAGATGAACCGGAGAAGGTTACTGTTCCATACTCTCCTTTTACCGTTGCATTTGTGATGGTGGATGGAACGGATTGTGAATACTTACTTGAGATGAGATATGCATACAGAAATATGTTGTCGATCAGAGCTAAATTGCTTTGCTTCTGAATCTCTTCCTCAGAAAACGGTGAAACAGTTGTGCCGGTGTCTTCTCCGCAACCGCATATAATAATTGTAGATATGATTGTGATAATCAGATTCTTTTTCATGTAATCTTCCAACCGGGTTTATGGTATGTGTGAATAGCTTACAAGTAAATTAAACAATGCATAAAAGAGTGTCAAAAAAAGGAGAATGTGAATTTTCGTATAATTTCTCCTGAATCTATATTGTATGTTGAGGGTTCAAGCAGAAGATCCGGACTGGCCAGAAACTCTGAAATAACGCTTCCTTTCAGATCAGCCGTAATATCGGCAGCATCAGTGATTAAAGCTTCCAGCCTCTTTGTTTTGATTGTAGAATAAATGATTCCAGTTTTCATAAAGGGGGCATTATGCCGAAGCTGTTTTTATGCAAGGAATACAAAAGTATAGCTCTTATTCTGTTTTTCTGCCTTATCACATCCTGCAGTAAAAAAAAGACCCCGGTAAAAGCGGATCCCGGGAATAAAGGTGCTATCGTACTTTCCGGGGAACAACAACCGCCACCTCTTGTACAGGCCGAAGCTTTTGAACCGCTGAATATTTCTTTTAAACAACCCGATATCCCTGGTGGTGACCTGAAGTTTTATTTCAGCCTTCCGATGGTGGAAAAGGACTATCTTGCAACTGCTCCGATTCCAAAAATCTATTTCCACCCTGAAATCAAGGGAAGTTTCAAGTGGAAGACAGCAACAGAACTGGTCTTTTCTCCAGAGCCGGAAGCAATGACCTGGGGTCAATACATTTCCGTAGTTATCGATTCCGCTGTTCCCCTGATGGGAGAAAAGTTTCAATTGGCAAGCTGGAGTACATCATTTGAAGTACCTTATTTTCAAATGGCCGGTAAAGTGGCAAGCTGGCCTATTTATAAAGATAAACCGAGATTCGTTGCATTCCTCAACTGGAATACAAGTCAGATAGGTCCAGGCCCGGTTCTTGTCCTTTATGATCAGAAGTTTGATGCAAAACCTATGATCAGAGGAGTCAAAGTCTATGACAGTGAAGGTGCGCCGCTTCCGGTTAAAGTATTCAGACCTGATACTATTGATAAGTCAATTGACACAAACCTGACTCCGGAATACTGTATCGCACTGCAGGTTGCAAGACTCCCGGAACATGGAGCCACTCTCATTGTGGAAATCCCCAGCTATGAATCACCCGACGGTCTGGAGAATGTTCAGAGAGAATTAATTGTAAATACAAATTTTACAACTGCACGATGGGGAGATTACAACTATTCTTTTGATGAAAAGAAAGCCGCCGAAGAGTACGGACAACAGCATATCAGGCAACTTGCACCTCTGGCTTATGAGTGGAGTGCACTTTTCAGTAATAACTTTTATATTTCTGATCTGAAAAAGGCACTTCGTATCAATCCCCAGCCTTTATCAATGTCTTTTTCAAGTTTATACAGCTATGACGAAACCGGAGATAACTGTCCAGGAGTGACAATTGCTTTTATCCTTAATCCGGGTACAACTTACAGGCTTTCTATTCCAGGTTCTTTTCAGGATATTCTGGGAAACAGCCTGAAGACTCCGATACATACCTGGTTTAGGACTGTCGATCTGCCTCCTTCGCTTCAATTACCTTCAGAAAACATCCTTATAGAAAACCAGCAGACCACAATTCCTGTGAAGGTTCGAAATATTAAAAACCTTCAGACAAGGGTCTACTCCTATTCGAAGCCAACAGATTTTGCCGTTGCTCTCCTGTCAGGTAAAAAAAGGACAATGCCTGATTACGGTGTTACTGATTCAGTCGCATCTCTTCCATTCACATTTACATCAACCACTGGCAACAAAGAAGAAGTAGTTGACATCCCGCTTGGAGAAAAATATGGACTTCTCTGTATAGAAGTTTCCGGTGAAGGTACAGGAAGTGCCGGAGGCGACAGATTCACAGATGCAATACTGGTTCAACGCACCAATTGGGCAGTTACCGCAAAAGTCATGCAGGGAAAGATATTCGCCTGGACAACAAGCCTGGATAAAGGCTCTCCCGTGGAAGGTATGAAACTTTCACTTTATGACGGGGGCAAAATTGTAAACAGTGGAGTTACTGATCAGGCAGGTGTTGCTCTTCTGCAAGCTGATGGTCTGGCATCAGCTTACGGTTCTGCCAGGCCTTTTGCCATAATTGCTGAAAAGGATTCCCAGATCACAGTTGCATCTTTTTTAAATGGCAATCTGACAGAAGCCTGGCAGTTTGGAATAAAAGGTGCTGTTGAGGGTTTTCAGCCTCTCCATGCATCAGTTTTTACCGAACGCGGCGTTTACCGCCCCGGAGACAGTGTCTATGTAAAAATCATATCCGGTTCTGATGATAATGCATCTGACAAAGGGTTGAATGTAACTATCCGTGACAGCCGCGGTCAGCAGGTTCTCAGCCAGAAAGCAACTCTTGATAGTTACAATTCGGCGAACTTTTCATTCAAGCTCAAGGATCAGGCGCCTGTTGGTGAATACTCAGTTAATATTTCCAGATATAAAAAGTCTGCTGTGACAAAATTCAGGGTTGAAGAGTACAGAGTTCCGGCTTTTAAAGTCAATGTTGCAAGCGAGGATAAACACTGGAGGGTAGGAGATAATGTAAAAGGGAAAATTACAGCAAAGTACCTTCATGGGGGAACTCTGGATGGAAGAGAGGTCCGGTGGGAAATCATACGTCAACCAGTTTCATTTACTCCGGTCGGATTCGAGAAATATAACTTCTCATATAAAGACCTTATACAGTCTGGTGGAACTCTGGAAAGCGGTTCTAAACGCCTGAATGGCCAGGGACAGATCATCATCAGATTTCAGCCGAATCATTCTTCGGCTACCGGTCCCATGCAGTATACAATTGAAGCGACAGTCACTGACATCGACCGCCAGGCTTACTCCGGCAGGCTGACAAGGACAGTGCATCCGGCCGATTTTTATATCGGTGTAAAACCTCCATCCAGGGCGGTGGTTAGGTCTGGTGAAATGATTACCGTACCGGTTGTTGCACTCAGTACAGATGAAAAGGTACAAAGCGGGGTAAAGGTAAGGGTGGCGCTCGAACGGATAGATTATCATACAGCAGCCCGCATGTCAGGTGAAGGAAGTGTAGACATGCTTAACAGGCCGGTAATTGTACCTGTAGACTACCAGGAGATTACTACCGGAAACGCCCCTGTTCCTTATTCTTTCCAGACACCCTCAGCAGGTCAGTTCCGTCTCAGACTCTGGTCAAAAGACAGCCAGGGAAGAGTCGTTCAGACCGGTTTCCCCATCACTGCTTCCGGTGACAATGTTTCTGCATGGCCCAGATTTGATCAGGATATTATTGAAATAGTAGCGGACAAGCAGGAATATACTCCTGGTGATGTGGCGAAGTTTGTTGTCCAGTCACCATATAAAAAGGCTGAGGGTATCGTTACTATCGAAGGTGAAGGTTGGATTGAATATATACCTTTTAAAATCAGGAACAATACCCCTTCCATTTCAATCCCTGTGCTTGATAAATATGCACCAAATGCATTTGTATCGGTCATGCTGATGCGGGGGCGTGTCCACACAGAAAAGGATGCCTCAGGATTCGAGACAGGTGCTCCCGGGTTCAAGATCGGTTACCGGAATATCAAAGTGGTTCCCCGGGACAGGAAACTTGATGTTGCTGTGACAAGCCGCAATGTCGCTCAACCCGGACAGAAAATTAAAGTCTCATTTTCTGTCGGTGATTACATGAAAAATCCTTCAGAGGCACGTATTACCTGTATGATTGTTGATGAAGCGGTGCTTGGATTGACCGGGTATAAGACTCCGGATCCTCTGTCAGCTATCTATGCCGAGAGATCCCTGGGTGTGCGCACCGGAACATCTGTGCTGGATCTCCCCAGTGCCAAACGGTCCCGGTACGAGGCTGTTTTTGCAGGCGGTGATATGGATAAGCCAGATCAGCAGATGGAGTTTTCGGAAGTACTGCGTAAACTCTTTAAAAGCACAGCCTATTATAATCCCGGAATCCAGGTTGGCTCTGACGGTAAAGCCTCGATTGAATTTGAGTTGCCTGATAATCTTACCACCTACAGGATTATGGCAGTGGCAGTTGACCAGAAAGGCCGCCAGGGATCAACTGACAAGCAGGTTACTATAAAGAAACCGCTTATGACACAGCCTGTAGTTCCCAGATTTGTCTACCCGGAAGACGAACTCCAGATCGAGGCACTTGTTTACAATGGCACACAGAACCCGGGCAGAGTCACAGTAAACTGTTCATGTAAAGGTATGAAACTGATTGATAGTGACACATCCCGCAGTGCAGATATAAAAGCAGATGGAAGTGTGACTATCCCGTTCAGAGTCAAAGTGCTGCAGGCAGAAGAAGCAGCAATAAAGTTTACAGCCAGCATGGGAAAATTTAGCGATGTTGTCGAGATAAAGGTTCCGATCCTTCAACCGGGAAACCGCAGGACAATTGTCCAAAGCCATTCACCGGAAACATTCGAAAATATTGTTGTCAACATACCTGCTGATCGTATTCCGGGGACTGCCAGCATGGAAATAGTTATTTCAAACACACCGCTTAGCGAGCTCAAAGATGCTGTGCAGTATCTGATGCAGTATCCCTACGGATGCATTGAGCAGACGACAAGCACAGCATATCCTCTGGTAGTTCTCAAGGACCTGTTACCGCTTATAGGTGTTAAAGTTGACATGGAGGACCTGAAAAAGTTTTCAGAAGCGGGTATCAGACGAATACTCTCTTTCCAGACTCCCTCAGGGGGGCTCTCGTATTGGCCTGGTGGACAGGTTCCTCATGCATTCGGGACAGCTTTCGGTCTCACAGCTTTGATTGCAGCAAAGGAAAGAGGATATGATGTACCTGACAGAGATTTAATGAGGATGGCTGATTATTTGGAGGCTCGTTTACGAGAGGGTAAAATTACCAGTGAAATGGATGACTGTGATTTACCAGACGCTGACACGCGTGCTCTCTTTGTGATGACTCTTGGAAGATTGGGCCGTCCTCAGAGAGGATACATTGCCGAGTTGTGGAAAAACCGCAGCAAGATGACGCCATTCGGGCTTTCACTTCTTGCTGTTGCGGTAAAAGAACTGCCTGGAGATCAATCACTTCTTGATCCTATCCTCTCTGAAGTGATCAAAGCTGCTCAACAGAACCAAAAGGAAGCCTGGTATACAGGAAATCGCCAGGGTGGATACAGTATGGGTTCGCCTATACGCTCACACGCAGCGGCGCTCCTTGCATGTGCCACGGTGGGTAACAGCATAACATCTAAACTTCTTGCCGGTCTTCTCAATCGCCGTTGCGGCGGTATGTGGGGTAACACACAGGAAAATGTTTTTGGTATTATGGGTGTCCATGCTGCTGCAGTAAAGGGATCGGGTATCAATGAAAGCAAGTTTGCTCTTACTGTAAATGATAAAACCTATGATGAAAACTCTCTGGAGAAAAATTCTACTCAGGTGTGGAGATTAAACCTGCAGGAATCGGATCTATCCTTGAAGAAGAGTGGTGACAGTCCGCAGAAAATTCATCTTCAGTATCCTGTCGGTGCATTGGTCTATCTGACAACCCGGATACAGTATGATGTCCCTTTAGCTGAAGAAAACAGCGAACCGCAGTCAAATGGTTTTACCCTCATGCGCACCTATGAGACTCTCAACGGAAAACCGATCGAGGGAAAACCAATCAAACTGGGATCTCTTACCCGGGTACGCCTGCATATCAAGACGGATAAAACCTGTCACTATGTGGCTCTTGATGACAAGTTGCCTGCAGGACTTGAGCCGCTTAACACAAGCCTCG
>DAOTAZ010000222.1:0-1527 GCA_035382965.1 Chitinispirillaceae bacterium
CTCATGAAAAAAATCACCACCCCGCTTACCGATGAGAATGTCCGCTCCCTGAGAGCCGGCGAGGAGGTGCTTCTGAGCGGAACAATATACACTGCCAGGGATTCAGCACATAAGCGGCTTATCTCCCTTCTGGATAGAAAAGAGAGTCTCCCCCTTGACCTGTCCGGGCAGATCCTCTATTATACCGGTCCCACTCCATCCAGACCAGGCAGGGTGATTGGAAGTGCCGGTCCGACAACCAGTTCCCGGATGGACAAATACACCCCTCAGCTTCTCTCCTCAACCGGGCTTAAAGGGATGATCGGCAAGGGAAGCAGAAGTGATGATGTCATAAGGTCGATGGGGGAAAACTGCTGTGTTTATTTCGCGGCAGCAGGAGGTGCAGGGGCTCTGCTTGCAGAACACATAGAAGCAGCGGAAACTGTGGCCTACAGCGATCTTGGTCCGGAAGCTATTTACAAACTGGGAATCAGGGATTTTCCTCTCATAGTTGCGATCGACTGCTTCGGGAACAACCTTTACCTGGAAGGGCCCCGCAGGTTCAGAAACAGCGGGTAAAAGCCGCTACTGCAGACACTCCCTGACAGCTTTCACCACATCCGCCACATCATCATCTGTCAAAGCAGCCGACAGCGGAATCGAAAGTGTGGTATCCCCCACCAGTTCAGAAACAGGAAAATCACCCCGTTTATAATTGTATGTCTGGCTGTAATACGGGTGCAGATGAAGTGCAGTGTAATGCACACCGGTACCGACATTTTTTTCGTAAAGCGCCTGTATCAACTGATCTCTGTCAAGCGGAGATTCCTTTTTCACCCTGAGGGTGTAAAGATGGCGTGCATGTCTTTTCTCCGCCTCATCTATTACCGGAAGTTCGACCGGAAGTTCCCTGAGTTCCTCATCATAGATTTTCCAGATCTCCCTTCGCCTGACCAGATTACTCTCCAGTTTCCTGAGCTGATGCAGTCCGATCGAAGCCTGCAGATCGGTCATGTTGTATTTGAAACCAGGCATTATCACCTGGTAATGTTTGTATCCCTTGTCTGAAAAACGCGACCAGGCGTCTTTGGACATCCCGTGCAGGGCGTAGACTTTAATTTTATCGAGCAACTCCTGGTTTTCCGATGTCACCATGCCGCCTTCGACAGTGGTCATGTTTTTGGTGATGTAAAAACTGAAGCAGGTGATATCCCCAAGATGCCCCATCTTTTTGTTTTTGTAAACAGTCTCTATAGCATGCGCAGCATCATCGATAATGATAAGACCATGCTCATCGGCAATTTTCCGTATCGAATCCATGTCAGCCAGATTACCGTATAGATGAACAGGAATGACAGCTTTTGTTCTTGGAGTGATAAGCCTTCTTATTTCATCAGGTGATATGGTCATTTCAGGAATACTGATATCCGCGAAAACAGGACGAGCCCCGGCATGGATCACAGCGTTGGCTGTGGCACAGAAAGTGATATCAGGAACTATCACCTCATCACCGGGTCCGATTCCGGCAGCAAGCATCGAGAGATGAAG
>DAOTAZ010000222.1:1627-6305 GCA_035382965.1 Chitinispirillaceae bacterium
AATCTCGTGTAATTTCCTATAAACCTCCCGCTTTTCCCTCTTATCAGTTCGAGAGAATCGGGGTTTTTCTTCTGAGGCATCATGCTTGACCCGGTCGACCAGGCATCATCGAGTTCCACAAATCCGAACTCCCTCGATGACCAGATAATCAGATCTTCGGCATAACGGCTGAGATGAATGGAAAGGGAGGCAATTGACGAAAGGGTTTCAAGGAGAAAGTCTCTCGATGACACCGCGTCAATACTGTTCAAAGATGCTGACGCGAAACCCAGGTCTTCAGCCAGTTTTCCCCTGTCTACATTAAACCCGCTTCCGGCCAGCGCACCGGAACCAAGGGGCATAATATCGGTTGAGAGTCTGGCATGATGGAGACGGCTTTTTTCACGCTCCAGAAGGAAAAAAAGGGAAAGCCAGTAATGGGCCAGAAGTATGGGCTGTGCCTGTTGAAGATGTGTGAACCCGGGCATAATTATATCGGCATCTTTTTCCGCACGTCCAAGCAATGATTTCTGCAGATCAGAAACAGCCTCGATTATCTGCTCTATCGCTTTTTTCGTGTAAAGTCTGGTATCAGTAGCAACCTGGTCATTACGGGAGCGTCCGGTATGAAGCCTGGCTCCCAGGTCTCCTATACGTTCGATAAGGACTCTCTCCACAGCCATGTGAATATCTTCATCCTGCGGCAGAAATTCGATCTTTCCGTTGCGGTAATCCTCAAGAATACTCTCCAGTGCAGTCCTTACCTGCTCAAGCTCTTTTAAACTGAAAATTCCTGTGCCGGCCAGTGCTTTAGCCCAGGCGATACTCCCTGTAATGTCTTCCTCTATAAGTGTGCGGTCAAAAGGAAGAGAGTTATGGAATTGCTCCATCAGTTTGTCAGATGCCTTGCTGAACCGTCCATCCCACATCTTCATAGTGAAATTCCCTTCAGTTTCATCTGCAGGCAGCATTTCCCGTCCCATTCATTCTCATCGAGAGAAAACGCAAGTGAAACGGTTTCTGCCCCGCGTAAATCGTTAATCCTGTCACCGAAATTGAAACCTATAGCATCCATCACTACTCCCCCGCCGTTCACAGCCAGCTTGAGATGATTACTGCCGACTATTCTGGGAGGGTATTTGTGTTTCAAGTCACGGCAGAAAAGAACCGGCCGCATGTTACCGGGGCCAAAGGGCTCCATCTGCTTTACGATGCGATAAAATTTCTGAGAAATCTGAGGGAGATTGACCTCAGCATCGGCGACTACCGATGGCACCAGATCCTCAGGACTGATAAGTGAGCCTACCACCTGGTTGAATCTTTCTCTGAACGCATCGATATTTTGACTTTTAATACTGAGTCCCGCTGCCGCGGAGTGTCCTCCGAACCCCTCCAGTAGATCTGAGCAGGCATCAAGCGCATTTAACAAATGAAGTCCGGGAATACTCCTTCCCGACCCCTTGGCATTACCGTCAGGACCGATGGACAAGAGCACAGCAGGGCGGTAGAATCTTTCCACCATCTTCGATGCCACTATACCTATTACTCCTACATGCCATGACTCGCTCCCGATTACAAGCGCAAAATCTTTCTCCGGGTCGCAGTTGTTCATAACCCAGTCGGCTGCTTCCTCAGCTACACTGGTGTCAAGCGCCCGCCTCTGCAGATTAGCTCCACGGAGTTCAGAAGCAAAATGAGATGCGTGATCAGGGTTATCAGTAAGCAGCAACTCAGCCCCGATTGTCGGATCTCCGGGCCGCCCCGCAGCATTAATACTCGGAGCCAGACCAAATACAACCTGAGAGGTGGAGATTTTCTTCCCGGCAAGTCCCTGTTGAGCGATGAGTGCTTTAAGCCCCTCATTCCTGGTTTCCTGCATCATTCTGAAACCCAGACTGGCAATCACCCGGTTTTCCCCTGTAAGAGGTACAATATCGGCTGCAGTCCCCAGTGCTGCCAGATCCAGATATGGTTCCCACAGCCCTTCTCCTCTTCCGGTAGCAGCAGCCAGGCCCTGACAGAGCTTAAGAGCTACCCCCACGCCTGCAAGCACAGGATCGGGATACCCGCAGTCCTCTATTTTGGGATTGAGAATGGCAAGAGCAGGAGGAGTGCTTTTTCCGGGTTCATGGTGATCGGTGATAATCATGTCGATGCCATGCTTTTTTGCTGTCTCGACCTCCTTTGCCGCTGTAATGCCACAATCAACAGAGATGATAAGCTTTGTTCCGGAAGCGGCAATGCGCTCTATTCCTGATCTGGAAACTCCGTAACCATCAGTCAATCTGTTCGGAAGAAAATAGAAACAGTCGGCCCCAAGGGTACGCAGTACTCTTATAAGAATCGCAGTCGCCGTGATCCCATCGACATCGTAGTCACCATAGACAGCGATTTTCTCTTTCTGTTCGATACCCCGCATTATTCTCTTTACAGAGATATCCATCTGCCTGAAAAGGAAAGGATCATGAAAATGGGTCATGTCCGGGCGGAAGAAAGCCTTGCAGGCTTCGAAAGTTTCAAGTTTTCTGCCTGCCAGAATTGCAGCAATGGCATCAGGGACATTAAGTTCTGTTTTCAGCCGGTTGACAATTTCTGAATCGACCGTTTTGACTGTGACCCGTTCTCTTGGCGTTGCCAGCCAGGTCATGAGACCTTTGCTCCTGATACAGCCTCTTTTTCCGGCTGCAGAATCACAAGTGATCCATCCGTATTTCTGGCCGCAAGAAGCATCCCTTCGGACTTCAGGCCGAAAAGGGTCGCAGGTTTCAGATTGGCTACAACCACTACCTGCCGTCCTGTAAGCTGCTCAGGAGAATAATGCTGTGCCAGACCAGCTACGATCTGCCGCTTTTCGTTGCCTATTTCCACCTGAAGTTTCAGAAGTTTATTCGATTTTTCCACTTTCTCGGCACTCTTGACTACAGCAATTCTCAGGTCAAGGCTTTTAAACTGATCTATGTCGATAAGTCCCTGCTCATTCTGTTCCTTTTTGACTACTGCAGTAAAAAGCGGTGCGATGTCTTCTGTCTCCAGAGGTTTCACGAGCTTTTCGGTTGCATCGAGTGGTTTATTTTTGATAGAAAACCGGTAATCTTTCCAACTGAAAACCTCCCCAAGCTGTCTCTCCACTCTTGCTGACATTTCAGGAGTAATCGGCTTGAGGAAAACCGCTATGGCTTTGATCAGATTGACACATGTCACCATCACCTCGGCGGCTTTCTCCTTGGAGGTCTTTATAAGCTCCCATGGCTTGCTGTCCTGGTAATACTTGTTTCCAAGACTTCCCAGTGCGTGAACCTTCTCCACAACCGATTTAAACTCACAGCGGTCGTAATATCCGCTGATCTCGTTTGCAGCCTCATCCACTATCGTTGCCACAGCTTCATCCCAGTGCACATCAGGAACTCTCTTATCGAAATACCTGTCGCAGAAAACGAATGTCCTGTGGTGAAGGTTTCCGATATTGTTGGCGAGAGTTGTATTGACTTTATTTATCAGCTCGTCACCATTCAGATCTATATCGGAAGTATTTGGCATTAGTTTGGAGCAGAAATAGAATCTAAGGTATTCAGGAGCCTGAGGGTGTTTTACCTTGTCAAGGAACTCACGGGCGAGAATAAAAGTCCCCCTCGATTTGGACATTTTCTCACCGTTTATGTTGAGAAAACCATGAACCATTATTCTGGATGGAAGATTGAAGCCGGAGTTTGTAAGCATGACAGGCCAGAACAGCGCGTGAAAATAGACTATATCTTTACCGATAAAATGAACTATTTCAGTTCCGCTTCCATGCCCCCAGTAGTCCTCAAGTCTTCGCCCTGTGTCTTTACACCACTTTTCGGTAGATGAGATATAACCCACAGGAGCATCAAGCCACACGTAGAAATATTTGTCTTCTGTGCCCGGGATTTTAAACCCGAAATAGGGCCCGTCACGGGAAATACACCACTCTCTCAAATCATTGATCCACGATTTGACAAAATTGCGCATATCCTCCTGCAGCACATCTTTGCTGATGAAATCTCTCAGAAAGCTCTCGCATTTGGAAAGCTGTACATAGAAGTGGCTTGATTTTTTAAGTACCGGTTTTTCTCCGCAGATAAAACAGCGTGGTTCACATAGTTCTGTGGGTTCGTATGTGGCCCCGCAGGCTTCACAGACATCACCGTATTGATTTGGTGATTTACATTTTGGGCAAATCCCCATAATAAAGCGATCCGGAAGGAAACGCTTGTCTTTTTTGCAGTAATACTGATCGAGTTCCCGTTCAACGATCAGCCCGTTTTTCCGGAGATTATCGTAAATCAATTCAGCATAGTGTCTGTTTTCTTCGGAATTGGTTGTATAGAATATATCAAAAGAGATGTTAAAACCGGTGTAGTCCCTCAGATGACCTTTTCTGGCCTCATCGACAAGCTGCTCAGGGGTGATTCCTCTTTTTATGGCGGAGAGTTCAATCGGGGTACCATGGGTATCATCCGCACAGATATAAACTGCCTGGTTGCCCAGGAGCTTTTGATATCGCACAAAAACATCTGTCTGAACAGCTTCAAGCAGATGTCCCAGATGAATATCATTGTTTGCATAAGGTAATGCACTTGTAACCAGAAACCGCTTTACTCCTGAATTGTCTTCAGGTGACATTTTCCACTGTTCCTTTCTTCAGTTCTTCGGGAGTCAACCATTCCTGCCCCCCGTC
>DAOTAZ010000223.1:0-6270 GCA_035382965.1 Chitinispirillaceae bacterium
GTTACTCCTTCAGCAACTTCCATTGGAGAAGGCAGCTCTGCACTGTAGGTTTCCGGGATAATCTCGGGGCCAATCCCATTTTTCCGGTACAAAGCAAGATCACGAACAAAAAGAGGAAAACCGGCAGTACACTGCTCGATCCTGTATATCTCCTCTTCAGTCAATGCAATACCTTCTTTTGATGCAATGGAGGCGATGTCGCTTAGAGTCATCGGATTGGTGGAGAAATCAAACTGGAAAAGCAGTTCCTCGGGAAGTTCGTTGCGAAAACCTCTGGTAAACCCGTTACATCCGGACACTATGGTGATAATCCGGTTTTTTTGATTATAAATTTTTCCGAAAAAAGCCCTGTGAAGCCACTGGTCGATCTCAGGCGGCAGGTATTCGTAGCTGTCAATTGCCAGAATAAGGGCATTTTCAAGCGAAGCTTCAGCGAGCCCGTTTGCAATCGCCTCGGCTCTCAGATCTTCGGATTTTCCCAGGAACTCAATATCCTGTTTTGTTAATTTGCTCTGAATCCATTCGTTATAGGTCGTATTTGGGTCGGAGTCCGCGAAAATCTCCTTCGGCCATTCATCTCCTGCAATATTCTTCAGCAAGTCATCGAGTTTTTGTACTTTCTCTGAGATACTCTTGCAGTTTGCAAGGCATGATTCTATCCCAAGGCTCTTGCCTGTGAGAATCGTACAGAGTGAATTGTTGAATTCCCTGGGTGTACCGGGAATGGAGCATTTCTCTGAATACCATTGCTTCCAGTCGATATGGATAACATTCAATTCCTTTTTTGCTTCTTCGGCAGCATCTTCTGCTACACGGATGCAGGCGTTAAGCGCCGATGTCTTCCCGAGCCCATCATGGCCATGAAACAGAAAAATGCGGGGGTTGACAATCTCCTCCTGGTCACGCTGTTTTCTGAAAGGAAGAAAAGAGCGGCTGTCTTTACTCTCCTCAAGAGCTTTCAGAAAGAATTCTTTGAAGAATCTTGTTAACAATACGCGCCCGGTGAATATTTCCTTTCCCATGAATGATCTCCTGAATGTCGATGTTATGGATCGTGAATAGGGATACAGAAAAATATAGCTATGACCCCCTTTATGCGCAATCTAAATATAGAATTAGAAGTAACGTAATAAATCGGATCGATATCAAACACAATAAAAGCCTGATCAAATCTTAAAGTAGCATCTCAGTAATTATCTGTATGCTATTACACGGACATTCCGATTACGAGGCCGATACAGGCCTTGAATAAGAAATCGGTGTATGTTAATAAGTTAAACAGGACACAAAAAAAGTTTCATAATTTCTCATCCGGTCACCTGAACTATTTTAAACATGTATTGCAGATAAAGGTCTTCCAAACTGAACCAGCAGATTACTCTGTCTGCTTTTCACAATTCTGCAAAGATAAGCAGAGTGAAAAAAGAAAGCACAACAGAGAAAAAGGCCAGAATAGAATTTATAAACCTCCTTTCGGAAACCAAATGGAAAAAAAACAGATTTTCATTATTGACGGACACGCGCTGGTGTATCGTGCTTATTACGCCTTCATTAAAAATCCCCTTATAAACTCAAAGGGTCAGCCCACAAGTGCGGTTTTTGGTTTTGCTAATTATATACTTCGCCTCATAGAGAACTGGTCCTGTCCCTACATTACGGTTGCTCTCGACAGCAGCAAACCAACTTTCAGGCACGAGCTTTATAGTCAATATAAAGCCAACCGTGAGGAGATGCCTGATGATCTGAAATCACAGATGCCGCTTATCGGGGAACTGATCGAGGCGTTCAATCTGTCGGTGCTAAAGAAAGACGGGCTGGAGGCGGATGATCTGATAGCCCTGCTTACCTGCAAAGCAAAAGAAGAGGAATTCGAAGTTTACATTGTGAGTAAAGACAAGGACCTGATGCAGCTTATCGGGCCTGATGTAAAGATGCTGGCTCCGGACGGGACAGGCACGTTGCAAATGATAGACGAGAAACAGGTCAGAGAGAAAATGGGGGTAGGACCGGAGAAAATAGTCGATTATCTGGCTTTGACAGGCGATTCATCAGATAATATCCCCGGTGTTCCTGGAGTGGGTCCCAAAACCGCTGTTAAGATGCTCGAAACAGGGGGGAGTGTAGAAGCAATTCTCGAAAATCCCTCGATACTGGAGAACCCAAAGCTGATTGAAAAAATCGAACAGTACCGGGAACAGCTCTCAGTAAGCAAGACGCTGGCAACATTGAAATGTGATTCAGACCTGCCTCTGGATCTGGAAAGCCTCAAAAGAAGACCATTTGACAGGGAAAAATGCCTCTCCCTGTTCCGGGAACTTGAGTTTTCATCACTGATGCGCAATCCGCTTCTGGGGGGGGCACCAAGGCTCAAACCCCAGACCACAATTATCGATTCCATCGAGGAACTCGGAAAATTCTGCAAGAGAATCGAAGATTGCAAGTTGATATCGATCGATACCCAGACTACTAACCTTTTGCCCAGGGCCGCTGAACTTGTTGGAATTTCCATCGCTCTCGATGAAAAAGAAGCGTTTTATGTCCCGGTTGGCCACAAGGATGGAGCCAATCTACCCTTGGAAACGGTGCTTAACAGCCTTAAAACACCAATTGAATCGCCGCATGTGCAAAAAATCGGACAGAATCTTAAATACGACTACCAGGTGCTTAAAAACTACGGACTGTGCATGGCAGGGATCTCTTTTGACACAATGATAGCCGCATATCTGCTCGATCCCGGAAAACGTCAGTACGATCTCGATATTCTGGCAGCAGAGTGGCTTAAAATGGAGATCTCACCGGTCAAAGAACTTATCGGGAAAGAGAATACCGGGAAAACATTCGCGGATCTTCCTTTACATAAAGCTGCAGAATATGCCGGAGAGACTGCATGTATCACGCTGGCATTGATGAAGGTTCTTTCGCCCCTTCTTTCGGAACGCAACTGCAGGGACCTGTTCGATAAAGTTGAACTCCCTCTGGTAACAGTTCTGGGTAATCTGGAATGGCACGGGATGCTGATCGATACAGAATTTCTGAAAAGCCTCTCCATCGAGTACCATGGAGTATTGGACAAACTTACAGAAGAGATTTATGGAATGGCAGGAGGACCTCTGAATCTCAATTCCCCCAAACAGATAGGGGAGGTGCTTTTTGAGAAACTCTCTCTTCCCGGATCCAAGAGAACCAAAAACGGGAGTCATTCTACAAATGTCGACGTTCTGGAGAAACTTGCTCCTGATTATCCTGTTGTAGCAAGAATACTGGAGCATCGGGAGGTTCAGAAACTGCTCTCGACATATATCGATGCTTTACCGGCGCAGATTTTCCAGGGCAGTGGACGTGTACACAGTTCCTTTAACCAGACCATAGCGGCAACAGGACGGCTATCAAGTACCAATCCGAATCTGCAGAATATTCCAGTGCGTACCGATGCAGGGAAGAGAATAAGGGAGGCTTTTATTGCCGCTGAAGGCAATGTGCTGCTTTCCGCAGACTATTCCCAGATCGAGCTGAGAATCCTTGCCCATCTTTCTAAAGATCCTTTTCTCATCGATGCATTCCTTGCTGATAAAGATATCCATGCTCAGACTGCCTCGGCTATTTATGGAATCTTTCCTGAAATGATCACCCCGGATATGCGCAGGGCCGCAAAGACCATCAATTTCGGACTGATGTACGGAATGGGACCGGTCAATCTTTCTCGTCAACTGGGAATCTCTTTTAATGAAGCCAGGGCTTTTATCGATGCCTATTTCAGGCAGTTTCCGACTGTAAAAGAGTATATGGAGAGTACAATCGAAAAAGCACGCCAGTACGGCTATACAGAAACACTACTTGGAAGACGCAGGTACCTGCCTGAAATAAACGCAAAAAACCGCAATATCCGTGAAGCGGCTGAGCGTACAGCCATAAACACTCCTGTTCAGGGTACGGCCGCAGATATCATAAAGCTTGCAATGATTGACATACATAAAGATCTTCCTGATGTCTGCGGGGGGGCAAGGATGCTTCTTCAGGTCCATGATGAACTGGTGTTTGAGTTGCCGGAGAGAGAAGTGGATACTTTCAAGGAATGGGTGATTGGAAAAATGAGTTCAGCATACAAACTCTCTGTCCCTTTGAAAGTGGATGTCGGAATTGGCAGGAACTGGAGTGAGGCGCATTAGCTTCAGATATTTCTCGAAGAGAAAGAAGCCAAATCTGGCCTGAAGGGAAGTGCATTGAGGTTCAGCTTCTTCCCTTGACATAAGTACTACAGTGATGTCTTCGTTTTCTTCAGGATTTCCCCCCTTACGACCGCGAAAGGAGCAGAATTGATTGTTGTCCAGTTCCTTGATACATCCAAAATAGTAGATCCCCTCATCACATGCTCCGGCTGAGCTGTAGAGGATTCTGTCTGTGAGGGGGAAAATCTCGGTTGGCAAGACCTCAAGACCGGTTTCCTCCAGCAACTCCCTTATAATCACTTGACTGGCATCACTTTCCTCATCGAGCATTCCCGCAGGAAACTCAAGGCTTAGCTGACCGTTTCCAATACGCCTCTGCCGGACCATCAGGTATTTCTCTTCGCCTGTATCTTTATTTTTCAGAAGCGTCACAATCAGACAGGCATGACCCCTGATAAAGGCAATATTGGGAAGACGGACTCCTTCAGGTGATCTTACATCTACGTCCAGAAGAGCAAAGAGGAGATTTCCGTTTTTTTTACGGATTTCGCTTATCGTCTCCACCTTGTTGACAGTACAGCCGGCTTTTGATACATCAGAAATCCAGTTGCGGATTTTCCTGTCAAATTTATCCGGTGTCATATTTACCTGAACATCAGATGGCAGATGAAGAGCGACCCCAGAATTCCGGCTGCATCAGCGAGGAGTGCAGCAGGAACAGCGTGACGAGTCTTTTTTATTCCAACAGCCCCGAAATATACCGCGAGAACATAGAATGTAGTTTCTGTGGATCCCTGAATAACAGAGACCAGATAAGCAGTAAAACTGTTCGGGTCTTTACTGATAATTTCAGACATGACACCAAATGCTCCGGTTCCGGAGAGTGGACGCAGAAGTGCCATGGGTAAAGCCTCTGCCGGCATACCTATGAGACTGGTTACAGGGTTGACAAGCCTGGTAAAGAGATCCAGTGCCCCGCTGGCTCTGAACATACCAATTGCCACAAAAATCGCCACCATGAATGGGATTATTCTCATGGCGACCTGAAATCCCTCTTTTGCCCCGTCTGTGACCGCTTCATATACTTTGACACCCTTGAGGTAGCCAAAAATAAGAATGGCTCCCATAATAATTGGTATAAGCCATCCTGTAGCACTTGTCACAAGATCATAGCTCATTGAAGGCAGGTGGCCCATTTTGATGAAATGCCAGGGGACCGCAAAAAGAAACACAGGAATAAGCACGATGGCAAAAATTCTGTGAAACAGGGCCGGTTTCAGCAGTTCCTGTGCTTCCTGAACTTTTTCCTCTTCCTTTTCCGGAGCAATTACAGTTTCTACAGGAACAGACACATTGCTTCTGGAAGCAAGCAATTTGGCAGCAATGATGGCAGTGGTGGTAGAGATTGTGGTCGCAATAATCGATGGGATTAAGATGCTGCCTGGATTTGTGGCTCCTGACGCGGCCCGAACAGCTATCACCCCCAGTGGGAGTAAAGTAACACTTGATGTATTTATCGCCAGAAAAAGGCACATGGCGTTGGTTGCAGTTCCTTTTTCAGGGTTGAGCTTGTCGAGTTCAGTCATCGCTTTAATGCCCATCGGGGTAGCGGCATTTCCCAGACCAAGCATATTTGCAGCCATATTCATTATCATTGCACTCATCGCCGGGTGATCCGAAGGTACATCAGGAAAAAGCCTGATCATCACAGGACGGATTGCCCGCGAGATGGATTTCATAAGGCCGGCAGACTCAACGATTTTCATCAGGCCCAGCCACAGTGCCATCGCTCCTATTAGACTTATGGCCAGGGTTACTGCACTTTTTGCGGAATCAAATGAGGCCTTTGTGATCTCATCCATCCTGCCTGTATATGCGGCTACCACTATACTGGAAAGGATAAGGTAAAGCCAGATAACATTAATGACTGCGGGTTTTTTATCCATGAGAGATAAAAATACTTTCTGGTAGGGGAATGGGGCAGGTCTTCACGTGTCTGTTTTAAAAACCAAAAAAGTAAAAAAAGGGGACAGACTACTTTTTTACTTTTGGAAATGCCCCGAAAAAATGGACACGTGACTAAGCAATTTTCTTCCGTTTGACA
>DAOTAZ010000224.1:0-6253 GCA_035382965.1 Chitinispirillaceae bacterium
CGCATACAGTCAATCCGCACTTGACTACATTTCTCAAATCAACACTCACAGCTACTCCGGGTACAATTTCAGAACTCAGCTTGCGCAGGCTGCGGCATCAAAGGGCAAAAGACTCTGGCAGTCTGAGACGGGTCCTCTGCATAAAGATGACAACAGTAATATTGCACTATGGATGGCGGATGTGATCATACGTGATTTACGCGAGATGAAGGCTGAAGCCTGGCTTGACTGGCAGATCTGCGATCCCAGTGGTAACTGGATGACTATCAATGCTGATCTCACCAATCAAAGATTCACATATACATCAAGATTCTATATGCACTCGGCTTTCTCAAGGTTTATCCGTCCAGGTTCACAGATAATTGCAAGCAACAATGACAATACTGTTGCCGCACTTGTACCATCAACTGGAAGCCTTGTGGTTGTAATAAGAAATGGTACCGGCAGCAGCGTTGATTACACTTTTGATTTATCAAAATTCTCCGAACTGGGAGAGACAGTAAAGATTCACAGGTTCTCTCTCCCCGGCAGTCTGACCTCCTTGCCTGATATTCCTGTTTCCGGCAAATCTTTCTCTATCAGTGTTCCAGGTCAGACTGTTACCACCTGTGTAATTCCGGGAGTGATTCCTGCTGAATGCGATCCACCGGTCCTTACCCCATATGCGAAAGTTAATAATGATCCCTGGCAGGAAACAGATGAAGTAACTGTGGATGAAGGGGACTCTCTGATACTGGGCCCGCAGCCCCTGACAGGTGACTGGACCTGGTCCGGCCCGCAGAATTTCAGTTCAAATTCAAGAGAAGTGAAATTTGAAAACATCAGACCCGGCCAGGCCGGAAATTACAAAGCACTTTACACAAACAGTTACGGCTGCACAAGCAGTGTAATTATCAAGGTAAATATAATACCAGTTGTTTCTCTTGTTAATCAGTTTCAAAAATTCACATTCCGGCCGGTTGGAGTTAAAGGAAGCATAATAACAGTTAACGGAAGCGAAAACAGGCCTATTTTTCTTGAACTGTACAATCTAAGAGGTTCTGTTATTTATAGAAAAAAAGTGCTGAAACCATCCAGCATCCCTGTCTCCTCGATTGCAGGCAGGGGAAGCTACATTGTAAAAGCGATGGGGAATTCCGGTGAAGTACTGTATATAAGCAGAATAAATGGTATTTAGTTTGTTGCTTTCAAAGGCATTTCAGGATCGACTGCATCATTTTTCCGGAATTCATGCTTGGCATAAATAGCTCAGAGTAAAAAGTGTCTCTTGCAATTAATATCTGTTGCCAAGGCACGATGCCTGTGATCAGAGGCAGCAGCATTTAAAATTTCCTGTGCCTCAATATCTCCTTCAGACTTCTTAACTATTCAGAATCAGACACATGACAGTCCTCATCCATTGCAGGAAGAGGATCGGGGATTTCCTCTTTTCTGTCCCTGAAAATATTTACAAAACAATACACATTAAGTCCGATAATCACAGTCCAGATAAGCGCCATAAAGATCCACCCTAAAGGCATCATTTGTTCACGCATGAACCGTTTCCTTCTCAAGATTGTTAACTGTAGATTTATTCTCGTTTTTATTCTTTTTCCATGCCAGATAAATGACCAGATTGATCCCGAAAAGAAGCATTAGAAGGAGAATTCTGAACGCTGCAATAAATACTGTTTTAGACAGTGTTACACCCAGAAAATTCACCTGTTCCGATGGATCTATTCCCTTCAGGGTAATAAATCCCCATCCGTCAGTAATAAACCAGGCTGTCAGGATTACCAGAAGGTAAACAGGAGTCACGTATTTGAGGATGTATTTGAATATGACCGGAAGCCTGATATGAGCACCCCTGTTCAGTTCATCCCAACCTTTATCAATTCCCAGTACCCATGCGAACAGAACTGCCTCGATGGTTCCAAAGATGACAAGCGCAAATGTTCCTCCCCAGAAATCAAGCTCATCGATTGCACCGCCCGACAACCCGAACACTCCGATAAGACACATAATAAAAGACAGCAGGGCTGTTACCGCAACCGCCCTGGATCGTTTCCATGAGAGCTCATCCTCAAGAAAACTGATAGAGGGCTGTATAATGGACATCGATGAGGTAATTCCGGCAAAAAACAGCAGCATGAACCAGATAAACTGCAGTAGTGAAGACAACGGTATCTTCCCCAGCAGCATTGGCATGGTATTGAACCCCAGCCCGAATGTCCCCACTTTTGCCACCTGTTCTACATTGTCTACACCGAAAAGCACAATTGCCATCGGAATTACTATTGTCCCCCCGATTATTACTTCAGCAAACCCGTTTGCAGCACAAGATGACAGAGAAGATAACGCGACATCCTGATTACGGTGGACATATGATGCATAAGTAAGTATTACTCCGATACCTACACTGAGAGTAAAGAAGATCTGCCCTGATGCTTCCAGCCATACTTTGGGTTTCAGCAGTGAACTGAAATCAGGATTCCACATAAAAGCCAATCCACGGTCAATGTCTGGAATGGTAAGGACACGAATCAGAAGCACTATTCCAAGAATAAAAATAAGTGGTAAAGCAAATTTATTGGCCACTTCAATGCCACGCCGTATACCGAATCCGATTATGGCGAAATTCAGAATAAATGTCACCAGAAAAAAGACAAGTGCAGCAGGGATATTTGCGAAAAGTGTAGTCTGGAGAGTTATATAGTTGCCGAAAAAAACGGTGATAGTATTTGTTTCTACTGCATTAAGCAGCTCACCGTTAAGAGCATAGAAGGCAAATCCCAAAAGCCACGATTCAATGTAGACATAGTAAAAATAGATCAGGAGCGGACCCAGGATGCCCAGCGATCCAACATATTTTGCCCACGGTTTCCTGACTACAACATCGAGAATACCGGGTGCACTCCCATGTGAATACCTGCCTCCGTATCTTCCCATAGTCCACTCTACCCAGGCAAGTGGTATCCCCAGAAGTACAAAGGCTATCAGGTAAGGGATCAGAAATGCCCCGCCACCATAGGTTGCTGCCTTTACCGGAAAACGCAAAAAATTCCCCAACCCGATCGCGCTTCCTGCAACTGCCAGAATTACTCCGAGTTTCGAACCCCAGTACTCCCGCTGTGCCATTTTTTGCTTGTCTCCTGATATTCTATTTCAGTGCCATTTTTATACTAAAACTAATTTCTCTAAGTAAAAGGAACAAGTATTGATGGAAAATCCTTATGGTATGCAAAGAATTGCTTACCACAGGCAGCGGTGACATCATTTATACTAAAAGTCTCCTTACGGGAGATGCATTCTTCATGCATTTTCCGGATTTGTAATGACTTTTAATTTAATTACGGGATTTTTTCCTGAACAACAACAATGAAAAACAAAATTCTTTCAGGATTCCAATCACTGAAAGCTGCTGTAATCGATGCTTCATCTGTCATTTACATGAAGAAATCCGGTTTTTTCGATGTCGCTGCCCGGTGTATTCAACTCCATACACCTGAAAGCTGCCTGAAAGAGACCGGGTTTTCAGAACTGTCTGTTGTCGTACACTGCATCGATATCCGCGATACTACTGCCGATAAGCAGCTTCTCGACCTGGCGCAAAGTTTACATCTGCCGGTCATTTCAGAGGACAGGAAGATACTGATGAGCGCTTCTAGAAACGGGATCACTTTCTATAATTCACTTATGATACTTAATTTCCTGCTTTACAATAAGAGTATCGGTACCGGGAAGTTCATGGTTTTTTTGAAACAATTGACAGGTATTGCACGGTACAGTGAGAAAGTATTACTGTTTGGAAAAGAGATCACAAGGATGATTCTTGGAGAGATGAACTGATAAACTGCAGTTTTTTCATCCCTCACTCCTAATCTGGAGTAGGAATCAGTATCTGTCGAACTGTCTTCGTAATCAAACCTGCCGCTACTAATCTCAATGTACGCTTCGGCTTCGCTCAGTGTACATTGAGAACATCCAAAGTATAGCCGGAGTGTGGGCATTTTAGCCACCAGAATCTTACCTTCAAACCAGACTGATTCACTGTTTTCATCCCTTAAAGGGCTATATTTATATATGGACTCTGCAACCGATGATTCCCGTTATATTATCAGGTAATTATTTCAAAAATCCATTCAACCAGGAGCAGTCATGCACTCAGTGACTATTTCATTGCATAAAGAAATATTCCGGTCATTCTGGCCGCTCATATCTTTGTACACTGTTACTTTTCTCCTTATAATCACTTTTGCCGGATCTGCTCACAGTGGTCAGTCCGCAATTGAACCGCCTGTATTCAGAGATGTTTCAGTGCATGACCCATCAATATTACGTGTTAATGATACATTCTGGATTATCGGATCCCATCTGGCATCAGCATACTCTACCGATCTTATCAAGTGGACTCAATACACAAATGACGGTGTAAGAAACGGAAACAAGCTTATACCAAATGTCACAGAAGAGCTCAGTGAGACCTTTGCCTGGTCTAAAGTGACAGGTTTGTGGGCTGGATGTTTTACGCGGCTTGATAATGGTAAATTTTACATGTATTACTGCTCATGTGAAGGTAGCTCACCGCTCTCAGCTCTTGGCATTGCAGTATCCAATAACATTGGCGGACCCTATACAAATCTGAAAATACTGTTACGGTCCGGAATGAATGGTACTGGCGAGGACGGTACAAGATATAACGCCAATGTCCACCCTAATGCCATCGATCCCCATACCTTTTTTGACGCGCAGCATACACTCTGGATGGTGTACGGTTCATATTCCGGTGGAATCTATATCATAAAGATGGATCCTTCTACCGGATATCAGTTACCAAATCAGGGATATGGTAAAAAACTCATGGGCGGCAATCATGGCCAGCTCGAGGGAGCATTCATCCAATACAGTCCACACACGAAATACTACTATTTGTTTATTTCCTTCGGCGGATTGGGTGCAAACGATGGATATAATCTCAGAGTAGCGCGTTCGAAAAATCCCGATGGTCCCTATCTTGATCCAATGGGAAACGATATGATTAATTGCAAAGCTACCGGAGGCGATACCCGGGGAAGCCTTGCACCTTACGGCCATAAACTGGTGGGAAATTTCCAGTTTATGGATGAAAATGGGAAAGCTACAGGCGTTGGATACGCCTCACCAGGCCATAATTCCACCATTTATGATTCGGTAAGCAACAGGTATTTCAATATCATGCATACCCGTTTTCCCGGGAGAGTCGAGTTCCACCAGGTCAGGGTTCATCAGATGCTTCTGAATGAAGATGAGTGGTTTGTAATGGCACCACACAGGTATGCGGGAGAGAATGCCGGTCCCATCAATGCTGAATCTATCCCTGGGACCTATGCATATGTCGACCATGGCCGCGATATCTCCGGAACGATAAAAAACTCCCAGAAAGTAACTCTCAACCGTGATGGTACAATCAGCGGTGCTGTTACAGGTACATGGGAGAAGAGGGATGATTACAGGATCCGGATGACTGTCGGAGGAACAGTTTACAATGGTGTAGCATTGCGTCAATGGGACAGCGGTCTGGGACGGGAAGTGATGGCCGTAAGCGTTATGTCTGTCTCCAAAGGAAACTCAATCTGGATGAGCCGGCTGGACGCAGTAGTCAACATAATAAATTCCACCACTTATGAGCGTCATTTGGCTCCATACCTTACAATCAGAAATGAAAAGGCAACGTTTTTTCTTGAACATGCAGGTGAGGCCAGAATAATCGCGTATGATCTCTCCGGACGAAAAGCCGGTATTCTATGGAGCGGCCGGGGAATTGCAGGACAAAATATCGTGACACTTAATAAGACATCTCTTGAACCAGGATCATTTTTCTTTACACTCAGACACGGAAACAGTTCTGTTACCAGGCATATCGTTTTTCCATAGAATGAGTACCAGCGGTCGAAGGCCCAGGTAGCCTTTACTGGCGCAATGAGAATAGACAATTATACTTATTTTTACAGGCAATATATCGTTGCCATGTGCTTAATTCAGCATATCTTTTCAGGGCTTCCGGAAAAATGACCTGTTCTTTTTACCCGGGCCTTTATCCCGGACAAACACAAATGGCACAGATTCTTATCAGTTAATAACGAGTAAAACAGTAAACTATCAATGTAGTCCATCTGTACTATAAAATTTCTTCCGAAGATCCACCTTTTTCTGCCAAACATCCATTTATTGCTTAATATTACTGGTAATTAATTTTTTTCACTGCATTTAATCCAGGGGGGGGGTAAAGGAAAAT
>DAOTAZ010000225.1:0-6211 GCA_035382965.1 Chitinispirillaceae bacterium
TCAGACTGGCGTTATTCACTGGTAGCTGTGACAAGTTCGAGCAGTGCCCGATACAGTGAAATAAAACGGTTTTCCGATGGTGCACCGGATCTCACCTTTGATATATCCGGAGCTACCGAGGTTTATCTTGTAGTTACCGCGACACCAACTGTTTACGCCCGCATTTTATGGGACCAGATGTACTATACAATTTACAGGTATCCCTGGATGGTAGAGATAACAGGAGCCAAACCGCAGGGGTTTGAACCTGTAAATGTTGCCGGAAGAGCACATTCCAATGGCGGAGGTTTTGTGGCAAATTCTGCAAATGTTGCCTCAACAGCTTACGTAGGACCCTTTGCCCGGGTCTTAGGCGGAACTGTTCAGGGTAATGCCCGTATCGAGGGCCGGGCCATCATAAGGGGAGGTACAATACGCGACAACGCGATTGTAAAAGACAATGCCATGGTAGCAGGAGGTACTGTCTCCGGGTCTGCAGTCGTATCAGACAATGCCGCTGTGTGGAACGGCACAATAACAGATAATGGCAGGGCTGATGGCTGTACAAATGTTTCCAGAGCAACAATAAACGGCAATGGCAGAATGGGCGGAGTCTGCTGGGTACTTTCAAATATCACAGTTTCCGGAACTGCCCAGATGCTGGGAGATGGAGAAATCTATGTAAGTAAATCAAGCGGAGTGCATTACGGGCTTGTTGACAACTCAAATGAGGGGAATGCAGGCAACAGCCGCACCGCTCCAGTCAAAGAAGTAACCAAACCAGGACCTTTTGAATGGTACGATTTAGAGGTATCAGTCGCAGAAAAATCACCTGCCGGGAACAAACTCTCTTCATCACCGGTTCTTTTCTCCAGGGGAGTAAACGGAATGATAAACATGTATTGTGCTCTTCCCGGAAACCAGCCCGCCTCAATTGACCTGATCGACATTAAAGGCCGCATTCTCTGGAGGGGACAGGTTTCAGGGGCAAAAAAACTCAGTATTCCGTCATCAGCCATAAACACTGACAACTTGCTTGTGTGGCGCTTGCACGGAAACAGCGTTAATGAAAGAGGAAAAGTAGTTTTCGCAAAGAATTGATTCCCGGTATTTAAAGCACAACCTCAGGGTGAATCAGAACTCCAATAGTTTCGCTATTGGTGGCAAGTACCGCCAATAGCTTTTCTTTTATTTTCCTTCAATCCTGATTACTCTTTACAGTGATCACATTCTGTGGTTGTTTGGAAAGCCCCACTGTCACAGGTTGACACCAGTGAACGTCAATTCCTGAATTTTAGTATTTGCTTGCAGTTTCAAGTTATTACCAAATACTCTTTGTTATAAACTAAATACCATCGTAACTGCTTGTAATCAAAGTGATTACATTACAATCTTCATAAACTGCCACGATTCCAACTAAACAAATTTGTCAAATTAAACTTGCAACCGCAGATATTTGAGGATATCTTATGTATGGAATAATCTAATCAGCAGAAAAAATATGGCTAATATATTCGACTATACCGATTACAGGAAATTCTTAAAGGATCGCTCTGCTTATTTAAAAGCCGCCAATCAAAATATTACCTATAGATATATAGCGAAAACTGCCGGCTTCAAATCCGCCGGATTCTTCTCTCAGGTTCTTAACGGTTCCTGTAATCTCCCGGACCGGTTCATAGGAAGCATAGCGGAAATATTCCAGTTGAGAAAGCGAGAGGCCCGGTATTTTGAATTGATGGTTCATTACAATCAGTCAGAAAATCACGATGAGAAGAAGAGATATTTCGGGAAGATGGTGGCTTTTAAGAAGGGACGTGTAAAGACAATCGAGCCGGACGCCTATGCTTTTTATGACAGGTGGTATTATTCCGCTATACGTGCGATTTTAAACTATTATAAGTTCTACGATGATTATTTCAAGCTCTCAAAAATGGTGATTCCGCATATAACGGCAGCCGAAGCTAAAAAAGCAATATCCGTTTTAGAGCGCCTGGGATTGATCAGGAGATGTTCAGAGGGTTATTACCGGTTGACGGAAAACCATATCACAACCGGCCACGACACCGATTCTGTAGTTATCAATAACTTCGTGCTTAATACCCTTGATATAGCAAAAGATGCTCTGTACAGGTTCGAAAAAAAGGATCGTAACTTCTCCTCTCTTACCCTGAGCATTTCACAGAACGGATATGAGAAAATCAGACAGAAGGTGGAGGATTTACGGGCGGAACTGGTGGATCTTGTGAAAGAGGATTCCGGCATTGACAGGGTGATACAGGTTAATTTCCAGATCTTTCCACTTACCGACACCAAAAGTTCCAGTGAGAGATAACATGAAAAGATCTTCTGTACTGCTGCTTTCTGTGTTTTCCGCTCTCTTGTTGTCGTGCAGCAACATGCTTGACGCAGGCGGGAGCTCATCGGAAGTGGTCGCAAGTGTCAAAGGCAGGGTTTTTACCGAAGATGGCAGCACAGAAAAAGGAATCGCGGTTTCTCTGGTCCCTGCCGGACATAACCCTATTACAGATGATATGGACAAGGTATATGAAAGCATAACGGATTCATCCGGATACTACCGTTTCAACGGGGTAAAATCAGGTATATACAACTTTTTCGCACAACATCATGAGAACTCCTCACGATTGCTTGACATCAATATTGAAATCAAATCCAGGCAGGTAAAAATCAATGATAACACTCTGAGAAGACCGGCATCTGTAATTGTCGGGCTGCCGCATGGAGCAGATACTGCCAATGGATACATAATATTAGAGGGCACCCCCCTTTCATGGCCCGTGCGGGGAATCGAAAAGATGTCTGACGGAAGTTTTGCGGTGACTATCGATTCTGTTCCTGCGGGAGAAATTGGTGCTGTAAAATATATAGAGCCAAAGAGCGGGAAAGAAATAAACATTGTGAACTCAGCCGTTACAAAGGAAAACGAAACCATTATTATAGGCCTGGAAAACCGGGTTAAACCACTGTGGACAGTCCCTCTGATAGTGGGTATCACCGATTCAACTGTAAGACATTTCGGCGGAATCGATTCGATACGCGGAAAACTTGCTGCCTATATCGATGCTGTAAACAGCAAATTCGATGATGCGTTTTTCGGCCAGATCGATTTCAGAGTTGATTCGTTATACTCTTTCAGCAATTCATGCAGTCTGGAAATCAATACTTCCTTCCCTGAAAAATTCAAAGTGCGTCTTATCATGGATGGCTTCTCTGATGATAAGATTGATTACTGGAGTAAACCTGCCAGAACAGCTTATGAAGCTGAAGAGATTAACCGGTTTTTCAAGGAGTACTCAGTTTCTGCCGTAGCGTGGCAGTTTGGCCTGGCACTTGGCTGCATTCCCTCATCATATTTGCTTGTATCCTCAAACGGGAACCCTGTAAGTGGAAAGGCATTCACTGGAGAAGCCGCTTTCATGTACTATCCCTATACTGCGACCTCGTGGGATACTTACAACATCTACGCAGTAAATTATTACAGGACTAATGTCACAGCAGAGACTCCAGTTCTGCCAGGGTATCCTCCATCAATCAGCATTGTAACTCTGACAAGTGACGACACACCACTTGAGGGTACACAAATCAGCTTTTTTGGTGTAAAATGGGGTTCCGGCGCTGTAACAGATACGATCCTGAACGCAGTCACAGGCAGTGACGGCTCGTATATGCTGGAACAAAATCCCTATAAGACAGGTACTGATAAAAAAGTCACCTGGTGTAATATTCTGATAAGGGCAGTTACCGATTCAGACACTGCTTTCTCCTGGATGCCGATCAATGAGGTAGGAATCGCATGGTTTGAGAACCCGGGTCAGAACTACCGTAAGATTATCAAATTTGATTAAAAGTCATTCAGAATCAACAGAAAAAGAGTGTGACTTCCCGTCGCAGTGTATTTCTGAAAAGAAGTCTCTCTTCGGCTATGCTCAGAGAGCGCCTGAAACCGATCAAAACTTACTTCTTTCTTGTGTATACAAACTACCCATGTTATACTATACTACATCAGTTCATTGTACACCAAAAACAGACCAGGAACAGAGTACAGATCCATGCCACAGGAATCACTTCAGGAAATCAAAGAAAGATTGGAGAGACTCCGTAATTTGCCTTCAACACCCATGCGTACCAGAGAGATAGCTGCTCTGGAGAGATTGATTAACACCGGGGCCATAACCCAGAAAAAAGCCCGTTCTTCCAGAATAAGGCCATCTTCTGCCACTGGATCCAGGAGTTCACAGGATTATCTGGATGATGAGGAAGAAGAGAGCCCGGCTCAGTCACGAGTAGTTGAAGATGTTGGCACACACAGGCGTATCATTATCAGCAAAAAAGGACAGGAAACCAAAACTGAAGATGATGAAATTGCGCTTGAGAAGCAACGCAAACAAAGCCTGAGTGATATTCAGACATTGATGGGCTCAACATTCAGAGGTTTCAGTTGATTTTGTATCCGGGGGACCCGCATACAGAGACAAAATACCTTTTTTAATTATTCTTATCGACAACTGATCTCCTGCAATCCTCTCAATTCATTACTCCATCAATTATCTGTTTTATTGTTGATCTGATGTAAACACCCGGAAATGATCCCTGTTTTTCCCCAAACTGAAAGTGAAAACAGAAAAATTATACTGATCAGACGGTGCTACGATGCATAATCTATACCTCTTCAGCGGATTTACATTAAACCGCTTACCACACTCCGTCATAGCAATATATTCGCATCACTACTGTTATGATAGAAAACGAGATGGTATAATTAACTTTCGTAGATCCGCTGTGCACCTGGCGGGCATTATTTCAGGGGTTCAGCGTACACAATCAGTGTACGGAATTTTTCCTGAAATATTCGGGTTTTTACAGTTTTACCCCTATATTTATAGTATGAAACCGATTTTTGAATATATTGATTATCGAAAATTTCTGGCTGACTTTTATCAGATCAAAAAGGAAACATCGCACTATTTTTCCTACCGTTATTTTGCGATGAAGATCGGTGTCAATTCTCCATCATTTCTCAAGCATGTTATTGACGGGAAGAGAAATCTGACACGCCAGATGGCGGAACGTTTCTGCAATGTACTGGATCTTTCCCCAAAAGAGAAGCTCTATTTCCGCAACCTTGTGCTTTTCAATCAGGCAAAAACATCGAGTGAAAAACAGGAGCACTATGCAGTGCTGCGGTCGATGGCCGGGCTGGTAAAGGAATCGGTGCTTAACACGGATCAGTTTGACTACTTTGCTAAATGGTACACACCGGTAATAAGAGAGCTTATCTGCCTTTTTGATTTTCAGGATAATTACGAACTCATTGCGGGCTTGCTCGAGCCAAAAATCGACCCCTCGGAGGCAAAGGCGGCCGTCGAACTTTTGCTGAGACTGAAACTTGTGGAAAAAGGGGAATCCGGAGGATACAAACAAACTTCTTCGGCAATAACCGTTGACAGTTCAGTAAAATCAGTCGCGGTACGCTCCTTTACCCGTGCCATGCTCGATCTTTCCAAGGCAGCACTTGACATTTTTGATAAGAAGATACGGCATATCTCCGGAATCACAATGGGAATATCTCCTGAAACCTACGATGTACTGGCAGCGGAAATAGAGGCATTCAAAGACCGGGTAAAAGTAATTGTAAACCAGGACAAGTCCTCGAACAGAATTTACCAGATGAATATTTCTCTTTTTCCACTCAGTCACGAATTGCATGCCGAACCGGAAGGAAAAAGGGGGCAGAAATGAAACGTCTGTTTCTTTTTTCCATCTTAGTGGTTTCATTTATCTGCAGATGTTCCATCTCTCCCTATGCAGGCGGAACAACCGATACCGGAAATGCCAAAGTAGCTGCGGTCATTTACACAGATCAGGGCAAACCCGCCTCAGGAGCGTCAGTTGTGCTGCTCCCCTCGGATTTCCTTCCCGGTTCCGACTCCGGAAGTCTGGAGTTAAATGGGAAACAGACATTTACCGATGATTCAGGATATTTTTCCTTTGATTCAATCGATGATGGTGATTATTACATTGAGATTAACGACAGGAACTCCTCTGCCGTGCTTCTCAAGGTGTTAATTTCCGGTGATAACGATTCCACTCTTTTCCTTAAAGATACCCTGCAGCCTTATGCCTCGATTGAAGGCAATGCCGGCGCAGTTACAGAAACATCTCAGGAACGTTTTCTTCTCATTTACGGGCTGAACAGGCTTATACCTGTTGC
>DAOTAZ010000226.1:0-6192 GCA_035382965.1 Chitinispirillaceae bacterium
TGACGTTAAATCCCGCCCCTGTTCCGGTATATGACATTCCGGAATAAGCTGATCATGTGATTATAAGCAACGAAGCCAAAAATATAACCGGCTTTCTCATAGTCAGCCTCCATTTCAATTTTCATTCCTGACATTAAGTAACAGGACAACATGGTCAAAATACAGAGTGGCATGTTTGATGCACAATATCAGGTTATGATCGCAAAACTTATACTACTTTGTCCAGTTCTTGCCGGGGCGGCTTATTCTTTTAGCGGTCCTGTGATGCTTCTCTCCGATAAAATCTCAAAACAGAATAACTGGATACTTCTGGTTTTTCCATTCCTGATATTAATGCTCTGGAGCAGAAGAGATGAATTCTCAGAAGCTAAGAGAGAGAAAAGTGCTATCATTGGAGGAGCGGTGATGTGTCTGGCTGCTTTGCTTCAAGCCTCCATCGGCAGTAATCTTCTCCCCCGATTTATGATTGAGCTCTCCCCGTTTTTGTTTCTCATCGGTGCTTTTTTTGCGGTTCTGGGATGGGAAAAAGGGGCACTTCTTCTGTGGCCCGCAGGTTACCTGGTTTTTTTTCTGATCATAATTCCAGAAATTACTCCTTCTCTGATAAGAGTTCTTCAGATCTCCAGCACTGCAGGCTCATGGTTTCTTCTCCATATCTGCGGTCTCGATGTAAAGATGGAGGGGATTTCGCTGATCTTTCCGAATGTAACTTTGGATGTCAATAAGTCCTGCTCAGGAATAAACCAGACAGTTGCACTTCTGGCGTTTGCGTTTCCCCTGGCCTGGATAAGATTTGACAATCATTACAGGCGGCTTCTGCTTGTCCTTCTGGCGGTCCCCCTGTCAGTCATTTTCAACATAATAAGAATAACACTGATTGGATTCTGGAATTATAAAGTTGAACGGTTTCATACCCATGGTCCCTTTGATGTGCTTCTTCTGCCTCTGGTCTATCCGGTGTTACTGATTGTCCTTGTCTTTTTGTCAAAAGCTATTTCAGGACGGAATCGAACAGACAGTAAAACCGGGTCTTTTTCCCGTTCTGCAAAGAGCAGTGAAACAGAACAGGTGAAATGTTCAGAGATGGCACAGAACGTGCATTAACATTCTACTGAAAACTGCTCAGGATGATGCGTTCTGTCTGATTACCGCAGGTGAAGGCTTGTCATACAATAACACCCGTTGACAGGCTGAGGGTGAGCGGTATCAATACTGTACGCGGAAACCTGAATAGATGCATGTGATGTTTAATTGATTCACCCCAAGGAGGTTTTTCATGAAAGGTGTGTTTTATTCTGCGTTTCTGGCTCTTATCTTCTCTGCTGCACTGACGTATGCAAACCCCTGGTCAGAGAGTGATTTTGAATACGCCGGTCTGCGTTCACAACAGTCGGAAGTCTCCACTGTGGTCAATGCGGATTTCTCAGATGAACTTTATGCTTTGGCCGGACCAAAGGGCCCTGGCCCCAAGCCGCCGACCCCGCCAAAGCCGCCAAAGCCTCCTGTACGTTCTGTCCCGGAACCCTCAGTTGTGCTTTTAATGGTCACCGGACTCTCTGGTTTGTACATGTTAAGCCGTCGCTTCAGAAAAAAATAAATACTTTCCAGAAGGGGGCACTCTTTGCAAGAGTGTCCTTTTCTATTCCTGCCGGAACCGGTTATCCAATTCCCAGAATCATTCTCGCTATGAGGAAATAAATGACCAGACCCGAGGCATCGACAAGTGTAGATATAACAGGAGCACTCATCACTGCAGGATCGATTCCGATTCGCTTGGCAAACATGGGAAGAATCGAGCCCGCAAAAGAAGCCAGTGATGCTATTGACAATAACGAGGCAGCAAGCACAGCGGCAATATCCCATCCGAAAAACGGCCCTACAACCGGAAAAGAGATGGCTCCCATGATCAATCCCAGCAGAAAACCAACCTTTACCTCTCTTGCAAGCACTCGCAGCAGATCAGAGAAATAAACTTCTCCCAAAGCCATTGCCCTGATAATGATAGTTGCCGACTGGGATCCGATATTTCCACCTATTCCTATCAAAAGAGGAATGAAAAGAGAGAGCTTTATCGCATTTTGAAGAGTGACCTGGAAGATGTTGAGAACATTGACAGTGAGAGTAGCTGCAAGCGCAAGAACAAGAAGCCATATCGCGCGGTTGCGGGTGAGTTTATACAGCGATGCGGAAAAGTAAGGTGTGCCAAGGGGTTCGGAAGCACCGATACGGAAGATATCCTCGGTGTCGCTTTCCTGAAGGACTTCCATGGCATCATCAAATGTCAAAACTCCCACAAGTTGGTTTTCACTGTCAAGAACAGGCAATGCAGTAAGTCCTGTTTCAAGGAGCAGCCTCGATGCCTCCTCCTGATCCTGGTCAGCTTTGACAAAGTATTTCTCCTCAGTGACAATTTCACCAACCTTCTGGGATGGATCAGCCATGACAAGGTCACCAAGATCGATCGTTCCGATCAGCTCCCCTTTTCCGGTTACGACAGGAAGAGAATAGATAGCCTCAACACCCCTTCCGGACCTCCTCACCTTTGCAAGCGCATCCCCGACAGTCATGTCTTCCCACAGTTCCACAAACTCCGGACTCATGATCCTTCCTGCGGAATTCTCGGGATATCCAAGGAGTATTGAGGTCAAACGGCGTTCTTTGAAAGAGAGTCCCTCCAGGAGCTGTTTTGCCAACTGTGGCGGCATCTCATCGAGCAGCCTCGCCCTGTCATCCGGTTCCATGTTTTCCAGAATATCACGGACATTGCTCTCACGGAGCGCCTTTAAAATTTCCTGCTGATAGGAAGTATCAAGCATTTCGAAGACATCGAGGGAGCGGTCTTTAGGAAGGAGACGAAAGGAAAGAGCCCGGTATTCAGGATCAACACGGGTGAGAGCTTCCGCGATCTCCAGTGTGCCTGTGTCAAGAAGCCACTGGCGAAGCCCCTTTAAATCTCTTTCCTCTATAAATTTAGCTAATTCATCCATGCCTCTGACCCGTTTTTCCTGAAAAAGCCCCCCTGAAAATAAACTCTGACATTAAAAAGAATGAGGGTTTTTACAACAATTTTCCGTTAAAAAAAATGAATCATCCACTCTGCCAGGCCCCTGATTTATCAGGAGTGCACACCCGACCATAGAAAAACTTGAGCGGATGCTTTTTTCGGACATGAATAGATGGGAAGGAAAAAAACGGCTTAAAAGTACAGTTAAAAAACAGCCCCGATAAAAAGGATACGGATGTATTGGAGTTCAGGAATACATTTTTCTGGAAAACTCCGCTATGGCCTCTCTCAAAGGAACCCCGACAATCTCAATTGATTCCAGATCTGCCTTGCCAAGGCCGATTTTCTCAGCCTCGATTATGTGGCCTACATGGTTTATATCCAGGAGTTTTGCCCCTATTGAATCTGCCGCTACAAAATCCATCGATGCGATTACCAAGTCCGATTCAAACACATTGCCTCCGATAGGTCCTCTTCCGGTCATTGCCGGATGTCCGTTAATTATGGCGAGATCAATAGGAAACCGCTTGCACATTCCTGTTATGAAAGACTGAATGTCTTTGAAGATACTGTGTTTATGAACATAACTCTCTCTTGGATGACCATAGTAATCGGCTGCCGGAAATGACATCGCTATATTTTTCATGCTGAGAGTGACCATAGCGAAATCATGTACTTTATGCTGAGCAAGAGAGATGAGAACATCATATTCCAGGATATGAGGGTTTACCATTACCTCATGCATCGGCCCATAACTCAGTTCAACAGCCTGAAAGGGACCCTTGTTGTGATCAAAAAATCTTACTTTTTCCTCCTCAATCACCTTATCAATTCCCAGATACCTGAACACATCGGCTGTATCCGCTGCTCCTGCCCCGCCACTGACTGTAATAATGGATGGATTGAAGCGCTTTACATAACGGATAACCGCTCTTACGGTATCTGCCTGCGTGCAGGCTGTCAGGTCTGATGGAGTAGCCCAGGTATCATTGGGTTTGATTGCAACATGCTTTCCACTGAATAAAGAAGAGAAATCTCCCAGCAGATCGCACGATTCCTCTATGGCTTCACTTATCCGGGCCTGATGCGAAATTACCACTTTACTTTTCATACAAACACACCTCCATGGATTCGACTCTGAAAAATGACTCAAACGATATGCCAATCTTTTCCCCTTCATAAGTGCAGATAAGTCTCCGTAATTTTTAGGAGACTAGTCCAAGGGAGGGCAATATGAAGAGAAATTTCCTGATCACCGGTGCCACCGGCACAATAGCAAGAGAAATGATAAAACTGATGATCTCGCAGGGTATCTGTGTCAGGATCGGTGTGCGCGATGTTCTGAAAGCGACTCAGTTGGACACTGCAGGGTGCCCGGTAGTGTTATTTGATTACAATAAGCCTGAGACATTTCAGGAAGCGTTTGAGAATATTAACGGCCTTTTTCTGGCTACACCGATCTCCATCCCCAGGATTGATGACCTTCTGATACCCGCCCTGGATACAGCGAAACGAATGGGAGTAGATCAGATTGTAAGCCTCGGCTCAATAGGGAGTGAATTGAACCATACCCCTCTTTCTATCGCAGAAAAATGCGTTCAGTCCTGCGGAATCGATTATACCATTCTTCGTCCAAATATCCTCATGCAGAATTTCGGGAATCTGGCCGGCTCCATCATTAAATCAAGCAGCCTGCTTCATCTGCCTGCAAACAGGGCGCGGGTAAGTTTTGTTGACGGAAGAGATGTTGCGGAAGCAGCGGCAAACAGTCTGATGGATTCATCGTTGAGAAACCGCATATTTGTACTTACCGGGAAGGAAGCGCTTGATCATTACCAGATCGCTCACATCCTTTCCAAAGTTTCAGGAAAAACTGTCACCTATATCCCTGTTTCACACAATGATGCCAAAATGGAGTTATTGAGGGCAGGATGGTCAGAAGATGCAGCAGACATAATGATAGGATTATACGAAATTGCAAGAAAGGGCTGGTGTGAGGAGGTGCGGCCTGATCTGGCGGAAATTCTCAAACGGGAGCCCAGGACTTTTGAGCAGTACGCCTGGGATTACAGGGATCTCTGGGTATGAGTAGAAAGTAATGATAGCCAAAAACCTCCTTTTAGAAATTTCCACTTAACCTATCTAAACATAATGCACTAAAAGGCGCCAGCATTTGTTCTTCAGACCGGGGTCGGTATAAGCATCATTTGCAGAGTGCAATTTTTCACATTTAAGAGACAAGGCGGGGGAAGTCTCCCACCTGGCTTCAGCCCGCAGAAGACTGCGGTCTTCCGCCACCCCCTCTGTGTTGACGAAGTATAGTGCACTGCGGCAAACTGTTACACGTCGGGTAAGGTTGGCTGGCTTCTTAGTCTTTACTGGTGGAAGAAGAAACGATAATATTATACCTGATCTTAGTAATGACTGGTTAACTTTTCTAAACGGTAATATACTTTGTCTGGTCAGAACCTTAATTGCCTGACAAAGTTTAATTAACGTAGTACAACTTATAATAGGCAATAAGGTTATGGTTACTGGTTCTTCTGTTTGCTACTAAAGTTTTAAAGATAGATACTAAGGTTTTTAAAAAACAGATACAGAACTAAGGTTTAGACACATATCTCGTATTGTCGTACTGTCGTACACTCGTGCTGCCGTTATGTCGTTATGTCTTTCCCTCGTACTCTGGCTCTGATCTCTTCTACATGGTTTTTCTTTGCAGTTTCAAGAAATGTCTTCAGATCAATCGGTTTCTCATCTGTTGGGGTCGTTATGGAAATAGCCGGTTCTATGGAACAGATCTGATCATTAATTGTCAATTGCAGAGTGTTTATCTTTTGTCTTAATCTCTCTCTGGCTACGCCGGCTCCTGTACTGTCAGTCATGGCAAGGAGTACAAAAATCACCCCTGTTTCAGGTTCCTGGATAAATCCGATCAGATCTATGTCCCTCAGTAATTCTTTAACCGCCAGAAATAGAGGTGGAATAATCCTGACAATTTCATCTCTGGATGGAGACCGTGGTGCATTTTGAGAGATGATTTTTACTGCAGAGATCATCATGGTGGAAAAAGGGGTCTTGTACCTCTGATGCTGTTTCATCTCCCGGTCAAGCAAAAACAGCATGTTATTGGAATAGAGTGTTCCTGGTGGAAGTGTCCGTTTTATTTCCAATGATGTTTTACTGAG
>DAOTAZ010000227.1:0-6150 GCA_035382965.1 Chitinispirillaceae bacterium
CAAGACCCGATCCTGTTATAGAATCACTCCTTCATCATCTTGGCTCCCGCAGTGTGCCTTTCCTTGCTGTTTTCCCGGGTGATAACCCCTATGAACCGATCGTTATGCGTGATGTGTTGAAAAAGGGTGATCTCAGAGAGGTACTGAAGGGTTTGGCCGACCGCTGAGACTGAATTTCGAAACTGATAATTTCTTTTGGTTGTTCACGATGATGGTAATTTCTATTTTTCGGAAACGGCATTTTTAAATACTGCATGCAATTCCAGTTGAACTTTAGAAAGAGAGACATTCATGGGTAAGAATGTAGTACAGAAAATCCTTGATGCACATATAATAGAGGGTAAAGCTGAAGCCGGGCAGGAAGTAGGTATCCGGATTGATCAGACTTTGACGCAGGATGCTACCGGTACGATGGCTTACCTCCAGTTTGAAGCACTTGGCTTTGACAAAGTCAAGACTGAGCTTTCTGTCTCCTACGTTGATCATAATACAATACAGGATGGATTTGAAAATGCCGATGACCACAAATATCTGGAAACGGTAGCAGCAAAGTTTGGAATTAAATTTTCCAAACCCGGAAACGGTATCTGTCATCAGGTGCATCTGGAAAGATTCGGATGTCCGGGAAAAACACTGCTTGGAAGCGATTCACATACTCCAACCGGCGGCGGTATAGGAATGATAGCCATAGGGGCCGGTGGACTCGATGTGGCTGTGGCTATGGGTGGAGGGCCCTTCTATTTGACATACCCCAGAGTTGTGAAAGTGGAACTGACAGGGAAGTTAAGGCCATGGGTTGCGGCCAAGGACATAATCCTTAAGGTTCTGGAGATTCTGACAACAAAAGGGAATGTCGGTACCATCATTGAATACGGTGGCCCCGCAGTCGCTACTCTCAGTGTGCCTCAGCGCTCTACAATTACAAACATGGGAGCAGAACTGGGTGTTACTACTTCTGTTTTTCCCTCAGATGAGGTCACCCGTAAATTCCTCAGAGCACAGGGGAGGGAGGAGTGCTTTGTGCCTCTTTCTGCTGATCCTGATGCCACTTACGATAAAGTCATCAGTATTAATCTGTCAGAGTTGGAACCATTGGCCGCCTGTCCACATTCTCCGGGAAATATTAAGCGTCTCGCTGATCTTGACGGCACGGCAGTGGACCAGGTGCTTGTAGGCTCATGCACCAATTCCTCTTACCGTGACATAATGCTTGTGGCATCATTGCTGAAGGGAAAGAAAGTCGTTGACGGATTGACAATGGGGCTTGCGTGCGGTTCGCGTCAGGTGCTTCAGATGCTTGCCCGCAATGGTGCGCTGGCCGATATTATCTCCTCAGGAGCGAGGATCCTTGAGAGTGCGTGCGGCTTCTGTATCGGAAACTCCATGGCACCCAGGACAGGTGGTGTGTCGGTACGCACCTCAAACCGCAATTTTTACGGCCGCAGCGGTACACCGAGCGCTGATGTGTACTTGACATCACCCGAATCCGCTGTAGCTGCTGCCCTTACCGGCAAGCTTACCGATCCCAGAAGTGTGTTTACAGATGATCAATATCCCGACATTCCGGAACCGGAATATTTCGATATGGATGACAGTATGGTGCTCAATCCGTCAGATGATCCGTCGAAGGTGGAGATTTTCCGCGGTCCCAATATAGGTGCGCCGCCTGCAAGTGATCCCTGCCCTGAATCCATACAGGGAACTGTGACAATCAAGGTAGGGGATAAAATCACTACAGATCATATAATGCCTGCCGGAAGTAGATTGAAATACCGCTCGAATATACCAAAATATTCAGAATTCGTATTTGAGAGGGAAGATCCTGAGTTCTCCGGGACTGCTCTTGAGAACAAGAAAAAAGGTATCCACAATCTGATAGTTGCTGGTGAGTCCTATGGTCAGGGGTCATCCCGTGAGCATGCTGCCATTTGCCCGATGTATCTTGGTGTAAAGATGGTTCTGGCAAAATCGATTGAGCGTATTCACAGAGCAAACCTGATCAATTTCGGCATCATTCCCGCCATCTTTATCAATCCTGATGATTACGGGCTTCTTGAAAAGGGACAGAGTGTCCGGATAAAAGGTGTCAGAGAGGCACTCTCAGGAAACGGTATGCTGACTCTTGAAACTTCGGACGGAAAAACTGTCAAAGTATCGGTTGTTCTGACTGACCGTGAAAAAAAGATCCTCCTGGCAGGAGGACTCTTAAACGCCACAAAAGCGGGAAATTGAGAGAAAATAAAGGGGGCTGTTGACGGACAGCATGCAGGAGTTGTAAAATCTCCGTAGTGGTTGATGACGGAGAGAATTCTTGATAATCAATAAATCCGACAGTGCCCGGAAGAATCCCGCTACAAGGGTCCTGGTAATAGATGAGAAGGCTGCTGATGCCTCCCGTGTTCGTTCTTTACTTTCAGAAAACGGGAACGGCCGCAGGTTCAGTGTTACCCGCTCCTGTACACTGTCCTTTATAAAGCAGAAACTGGAACAGAAACAGTTCGATGTCGTACTGTTGAGCCCGCTTTCAGGCAGCCTGAAAAGAAACCCGCTGCTGAAGATTTTGAAATCGGCAAATACACCTCCTGTAATCGGACTGGTTGAATCCAGGGCAGATATTCCCTCTCTGGGTGTCCCCTGTATCCAGTGTCTTGTAAAAGCGAGCCTTAGCAGTACTCTCCTGACCAATGCTGTTTCCATGGCTGTTGAGCAACGAAGCACATCCCGGGGCCTGCAGGAGAATATCAGGGAATTTCAGCACGCAGAAGCTCGTTTTCTGAATGTAATCCTCAGTTCTAAAGATGGGATAGTCATTATTGATAAACGCAAGAAGATACTCTTTATCAATCCTGCCGCCCTGGAAATGCTGAGTATCGAGGAGAAGAAAACAGGTGTGTTCCCTTTTCCGGTGAGATCAGGAAATGCATTTGAGATCAGGATCGATGGTAAGCGTGGTTCCGGGAAAGTGCTGGAGGCAAGAACTGTAGAGACTGTCTGGGAAGGTGCGCCTGCCAGACTGCTGTCGCTCAGAGACATTACTGCTCGTAAATTTGCGGAGGATTCGTTACGTGCAAGTGAGGAGAGATATTCACTGGCGATCCGGGGAAGTAAAAACGGGGTATGGGACTGGAATCTGCTCACCGATGAGATTTATTTCTGTGATCAATGGAAATCGACTCTTGGTTACAGCAGCAACCAGATAGAGAACAGAATAGATGAATGGTTTTCGAGAATCCATTCATCCGATATTAAAAAAGTCAGGAAAAAACTTCAGGACCATCTTGACGGTAAGACACAATATTTCGAGAACGAACACAGAATACAGCATAAAAACGGCAGTTACAGATGGGTTCAGGTAAGGGGTACCGCCCTGCGTGACAAGCGGGGATGGCCAGTACGAATAGCTGGATCGCTCACCGATGTTACGGAAAGGAAACTTGCAGAGAAGCAGCTTAACAAGGCTCTCGATGATCTGCGTCTTGCACTGGCCTCCGAGAAGGTACTGATGGAGGAGCTTGACCGGAAAAACAAGCAACTGGTCGAGCTTTCAATCACCGACGGGCTGACAGGCCTTTACAATCATCGCTTTTTACAGGAAAGGTTTGATTTCGAATTCAAACGGGTGCACCGTTATGGCGGTGAGCTGTCCTGCATGCTTATCGATGTCGATCATTTCAAGATCATAAACGATACCTATGGACACCAGTTCGGGGATTTTGTACTGCGGCAGCTTGCAACTATAATGAAAACAAAATCCCGGGAAGTTGATATCTGCGGCAGATACGGTGGAGAGGAGTTCCTGATTATTTCCAACCAGAAGGCAGAGAATGCACTGATTTTTGCCAGTAAGCTTCATTCCGCGATCGACAGCTATGTTTTTCAGCATGACAACCGCAATGTACATGTCACTGTGAGTATCGGGGTCGCGGAGTACCGTAATGATATTAAAACAAAACAGGAGTTGATAGAGAGGGCAGATACCGCTCTTTACCAGGCAAAAAAGGAAGGAAGGAACCTCATACGGGTCTGGAAGGATTTCGATTCACAGGAAGAGAAAACTATCGACAGAAGCGGAATCCAGGAACTGAAAAGCAAGCTTCAGGAGATCTCCCAGAAAGTCAGAAACACCTACATGGAATCAATTGATGAACTGATCCGGGCTGTTGATGCCAAAGACCCGTTTGCCAGGGAGCATTCGAAGAAGGTGGCTGAGTACTCTGTGAAGATAGCCAGGTACCAGAATCTGCCTGAGCAGGAGATCGAGGTGGTAAGAAACGCGGCTCTTCTGCATGATATAGGAAAAATAAGCATCAGGAATGAAACCCTGGTGAAAACTGAAGAGTTGACATCGAGAGAATACGAAATTCTCAAGAGACATCCGGATATTGCGGTAAACATGCTTAAGGATCTCAAGTTTCTGGAAAAGGAGATCCCCTATATCCTCCATCATCATGAGCGATATGACGGTTCCGGGTATCCTCATGGGCTTCGTGGACGGGAGATCCCGGCCGGCGCGCGAATAATCGCAGTTGCCGATGCCTTCGATGCAATGATTTCGGGGAGAACATACAAAAAGAGGCTCCATTTCACTGAGGCTGTAAAGGAGTTAAAGAGAGGGAGCGGAACTCAGTTCGCCCCTGAAATTGTAGAGGTGTTCTTGAAATTAATCAAAGCCGGAGAAATAGAATTAAGTAATCATAAAGAAAAAGAGAATATTACAATGGAAATGGAATATGAAACTGATAATCCATGAATTGGGAGATATAACCGAGGTTATTATCGATGGTAATGTTCTTCAGGAGAATATCGCGGTTCTGAGAACCAGGCTGCATGATCTTGTTGACAATGGTAAGCACAAGCTTGTGATCAACCTGGTTGCGGTGAATTATCTCAGCAGCATGGGGCTGGCGGTAATAGTGGATATAAAAAACAGGGTCTCTGGACTGAAAGGTGACCTTAAATTGGCGCTCGCGAACCACCTGATCAGTAATTTACTTGTGATCACAAACCTGCATAAGAAAATCGAAAGCTTCGATACCCTTGAAGAAGCATTGAAATCGTTCTCTTGAGTAATCGTGCTTTTCCCGTTATCGACAGATTCGGGGAGGAATCTTTCTTGTACACTGAGGTGATTTAAGCGCTTCCCGGATTAAAGCAGCGGCTTTATCTGTTCCTCGATCATCTCGACCTTCTGCCTTAACTCCTGGTTCTCATTCAGATCTGCTTCGATTTTCTTAAACGAATGTATGACTGTGGAGTAGTCTCTTCCGCCGAAATCCAGACCTATGCTTCGCAGGGACTGTTTTGTCCACTTTTTACATAGATACATGGCAACAGACCTGGGAAGGCTGACATCGCGCTTCCTTGTGTGTGCGGAAAGCTGATTGGGGCTTATACCGAATACTTCAGCAGTTTTCTGCTGAATAAATTTCACAGAAACCTTTTCACCTTTTCTTGAAATTGCGTCTCCGCACAATTCTCTGGCCACATCCAGCGTGATATCTCTTCCTGTAAAGGATGAGGATGCGATCAGTTTGATGAGAGTGCCTTCAAGTTCTCTTATATTTGATGTGATGTGTCCGGCTATGAACTGAACGACCTCATCAGGAAGGCAAAGCCCATCGATTTCAGCTTTTTTTCTCAGGATCGCCATCCGGGTCTCGAGGTTTGGTGGCTGGATGTCTGTGATAAGTCCGCCCATAAACCTGTTGATGATATGATCCATCATATCGGGAATTTTATCGGGCTGGCGGTCTGAGGAGAGCACGATCTGTTTGTTTTCAAGAAGAAGTTTGTTAAAAATGCGGAAGAACTCCTTCTGGGTACCGGGTTTGCCGCTGAAAAATTGAATGTCATCGATCAGCAGAAGATCTACTTTGGCAAATTTACGGTAAAAAGAGGTAGAATCCTTTTTATTGATAACATAGTTTATGTACTGATTTGTGAATTCTTCACTTGTAAGATATGTCACATTTTCCGCTGTTATTTCTGCTTGTGCGAAACTGCCGATGGCCTGAAGCAGATGAGTTTTACCAAGTCCGGTTCCCCCGTAGATTACAAGGGGGTTAAATGATGTCTTACCGGGGGCTGCAGCTACGGCTAAGGCTGCAGCTGCTGCCATGCGGTTGCTGTCGCCAACGACGAATTTATCAA
>DAOTAZ010000228.1:0-6146 GCA_035382965.1 Chitinispirillaceae bacterium
TCTGTCCCCAAAAAGAGAAAAAAGCAGTCCGTCCCCAGCCCTGGCCCCCCTTTTGCTCCCAATTCCCCCAGAGGCAGTCGTGAAAACAACCCGATGCATCCTGATACTATCCCTTTCTCTCTCCTTCGGTGCAGCGGGATACTCTGATATCGACTCGTTCATTAATGAACAGAATATATACATTAAAAAAGAAAACGATGCTTTGCGGGAATTCACTGTTATGAATCAGCAAGAGTACAGAAAATGGAAAAACCTGCAGGAGAAAAAATACCAGAAATTTAAATATGACATTGAACAGAGATGGGGAGAGTTTATTGAGTCCTCAAGAAAATGCTGGGTTCACTATGGTGAAGACAGAAACTCCAGGGGAATAGTTGATTTTGAACGGGGAGTAGTGAAGGTAGAGGTCCTGGGAGGAGAGGAGGACGCACTCAATGTGCTTTCCTCAAGGCTTACCTCTGCTCTCAAGGACATAATAACATGGAAAGCTGAAGCCCCGGGTGACTCCTCTCTGAGAGAACCCATCCTGCATGAACTGATCCCTCTCTCCGGTAAAGAGTGTGACTCAACTGTTGATCGCTTTGCAGACACGATTGCCCAGAAAGCAGATCTCATGATTACACCCCAGAGAAAAAAGATCTCAGTGCAGTTTGAGCTTGTTCCTGATCATGTACGCAGAAGAGCAAGGCGATACTTTCCCTTAATCGAAAAATACTGCTCAAAGTATAATCTTTCCATTTCCCACGTGATGGCTACTGTTCACACCGAGTCTCTCTTTAATCCTCTGGCGCGCTCATCGAGCAATGCTCTGGGGCTTATGCAGCTTGTACCGGAAACGGGGGGTAAAGATGCATTCGAGTTTGTTTATAAAAAAGAGGGAATCCCGTCACCGGATATCCTCTACGATCCTGAAAAAAACCTGGAGCTGGGCTGTGCTTATATTTATCTGTTGAAAAGCCGTCACTTCGGTGGTGTAATAGATACCACCAACAATCTCTACTGCTCCATTGCAGGCTTTAATACCGGACCCGGTAACGTGGCATGGGCCTTTACAGGGAAAAGAGAGCTCGAGAGTGCCGTTAAAATCATAAACAGCTTTAAGAGTCCCGACATTGTCTATGCCCATCTGATAAACAATCTTCCCAGTTATGAAACGAGGGCATATCTAAAAAAGGTAGTGGATCTCATGAGAATATATAAATAACGGAGGAGTTATGATCCGGTTTGTAGTCTCGTTTTTTCTGCTGCAGTTTTAATGAACGGATGCACGCAAAGTAGCAGAAAGGGTTATTCCGATCCTGTTCCAGATGAGATCCAGCGGCTTATCAACGGTAAATATTCCAATTCGCTTTACGCTGTGGGAATATCGAGAGGTCCTGATGAATCCATTGCCATCAATAAAGCCACTCTGCAGGCACGTGCCGAACTCTCCCGTGAGTTTAAAAGCCAGATCGAGGTGCTTCAGAAGGACTACCAGGAGGCGCTTCAGGGGCAGGCATCCGGAGAGTATAATCAGGTCATGGAAATTTTCTCCACCCTTGAGATCAGTGGCTCAAAAATCGCCAAATCGATGGTCAGGCGGGAAAAGCAGGATCTCTATTCTGCCAAGGTACTGGTTGTTGTTTCGGCTGAACAGCTTAAGAGCATTATCGATCAGAAGTTAAGAGACTATACATCTTTTAAGGCAACCCGTGCCTACAGGGAACTTGAGAAGAGAGTGGAGAGAGAAAACCGAAGAAATACCGATACACCTTAACACACTTAGCCGCTCTTTCTGTACCCCTTTGCAATCTTACTCCATTTCTGGCAGCGTAATCCCTCAGGTATGATCTTTGCGATCTTATTTTACAAAATAGAATTGATGGTTTCACAAAAGAGTTTTCTCCCTTATGCAGGTTTTCAGACATGCCTTTCTATGTTTCCTTCTTTACTGGAATGTCTTCTCTGATCCAGTCCTGAAACTGAATATCCCCGCTCACAGGTTAGCTGTTACCCGTTTAGGGGTGTCATCACAGACCGGGATGATACTTTCCGGTTCACCGGATGGAACAGTTTGTCTCTGGGACAGTATTGGAAATCATGTTGAATCATTCTTCCCACCTCTTTTTGCTCACGGTAAAATGCTTTACTCCTGTACTATCTCTCCCGATGGCTTGATTGGTGCAGTGGCTTTGAGTGGGCCGAAACCGGAAGTGGCCTGGAGTACTTTGGAACTCTTTACTGTCGCAAGCGGGAAATCTCTGTGGAGAACTGAGCTTCCGGGAGTGGTATGTGATCTGGAGTTCTCACCGGATGGAAGACTTCTCGCAGCAGGTATGGGAAACGGGGGCGGGGTAGCGGTTTTTAATACCGGTTCCGGTGCAGAAGTAAAGCGTATGTCCGGATTCAGCGGAAGTGTTTTCAGTCTCGATTTCAGTGTATCCGGAAAGATCGTGGCAGCATGGTCAACAGGAGGAATAGTTATTTACAATGGCGAATATATGGAAGAGGGGATATACTATTCTGCCCCGGGTAAGGTCCCCTGTTCCGTGGCATTTTCACCCGATGCAGCTCTTATCGGCGTTGGATATGAAGGAAGAGGCGGGATAGTGGTTCTTGATGCATTTACAATGGAAATTAAAGATTCGATTCAGCTCACAGGAACTGTGGTTCTGGACTGGGAAGAAGACACAGAACTGAAGGCGTTTTGCTCAGGTGCTCAATCTTATCTGTTAACATGGTCTGAGGAGAATAAGTGGAAAAGGCAAAATGTAAGGGGAATATCTGCTTATGATTTGAAATCTTCTGGTAACGGGTCAATAATTGCAGGGGGTAGAAAGGGAATCGTTAAGTATGACAATGAGTGGGAAGAGCTGTTTTTCATCGATAACAACATCCTTGACTTTTCCGGCCTTGTTCCTGGTTCATTTGCATTAAGTAATGATGACTCCAGGATCACTCTGGAGTTTAAGGGTTTGCCGCCCCTTCTTTTCTCAATTGTGGAGGGTGTTCTTATCAGAGCTGATTTTCTTGAATGGGAAAAGAGAAGAAACAGACGGGAAATAATGGCACCCTTGAATTTACAGAAGAAGGGAAAGATCTTTTCTTCTGCAGAAGTGGATTCACTTATTCTTGTAGGGATCGGAAATACTCTTTACTGCTGTAATGAGAGAGGAAAAATATTATGGAATCTTCCTTTGGGTTGTCCGGTCTTGGCTCTTGCGGCCGGGAAGGAGGCGTGTGCGGCTGCGCTGGCTGATGGGACTATCCGCTGGATTGATTTAAAGAGTGGAATGGAGAGGCTTTCTCTTTTTATCCGGAAAGATTTCAGGGAATGGGCAATGTGGACACCTGAGGGGCGCTGGGAGACATCGGATGGTGGAGAAAATCTCCTCTGCTGGGCATTCAGGGGTGAGTTTTCTTTTCAGGAGAGAGTGCTTGGTGTAGAGAAGATAAACAGAGACAAACATGGAATTTTATCGGTTGGAAAATCGAAAAAAGCAAATATACGCATATTAAGTCCCGCTGATTATGACACTATACGGGATACCATTGCTGTTCTTGCCCTTAGAAGTGAAGATACTGGTACTGGTCCGGTTACTTCCATTAGTGTGGAAGTAAATGGAAATTCCCGTCCGACAATATTCAGGGGAATTCTTCCCAGGAAAGAGAGATCTGTAAGATATGTCCATGTACAGCTTGATCCAGGATACAATTTCATTTTAGTCAGGGCTTTTACAGGGGGCAGAGAGGTATGGACTGGTAATCTGTCTCTTTTCAGTTATCTGCGGGAAAGTACAGGGAAAGAGTGGAAAAAGCCGCGTCTTCATGCACTCCTTGTGGGTATTTCAAATTATCGCGATCCGGCGCTTTGCCTTTTGTATGCATCTAAGGATGCTGTCGATATGTCAATGGAGCTTTTCAGGCAGAAAGGAGGGCTTTACCGTGATGTAAATATAAAGGTGCTCTCCGACAGCTCTGCCACAAGAGAATCGATTATAGAAGGATTTCAGAAACTGAGCAGAGAGGCGGAACCTTCTGATGTAACCATGATTTTTCTGGCAGGTCATGGATTTTATGGTCAGGATCGCAGGGCATATTTCGTACCATTCAATGGTGATACATCAAGGCTGCGCCGCACATGCATTCCCTTCTCTGAACTGAAGCACTGCAGTGAAAAGATCGGTGGAAAAAAGCTTCTGTTTCTCGATGCCTGTTATTCCGGTGCTGTGATTCCCGGGGCCAGAGCTTTACCCATCGATATTAGACAGGCTTCAGATGAGCTTTTCTCTGCCAGACCCGGCATATACATTTTCAGTTCATCGACTGCTTCACAGATCTCCAGAGAGGACCCATTATGGAAAAACGGAGCATTCTCCAGGGCTCTTCTTGAGGCTCTGAGAGGGAAAGCAGATTACAACCGTAACGGGATTATAAGTGCAGGGATGATAGAACTCTATGTAAGCGGTCGAGTGAAAGAATTGACCGGTGGGAAACAGACCCCGCTTGCCTGCAAGTCTCCCGGGATGTCTGATTTCCCGTTTGCAGTCACAAACAGCAGGGGTACAGGGATATGGTGAAGTGGAAGGCTTTCTGGGTAATCCTGATGCAGGTTTACTGCTGTTATGCTGTCGGGGTTCCTGAGTGGGTGAGGAGGTCGGGGGAGAGTGCAGAGTTTCCTGAGGAGAGGTTTGTGACAGGATTTGGCATATCTGATGTAAAGGGTGATCCTGGAAGGGCTTTTGAGGCTGCGAGGCGAATGTCTCAGATAGCAATTCTCGAAAAAACAAGTGTAAAGATCAATTCCTTCCAGAAGCTTGTGGTGAAAGAGATTTCAGGAGAGAGCAGAAACGGGTATCTGTCTGTGAGCAGTGTTGGAGGAGTGCTTGAGGTTTCAGGGTTGCAGACCCGTTATTACCATGATGTTAATGCCGGGAGGGTGATGGCGTTTTCCTGGGTAGAGAGGGAGCATCTTAAGAAGACAAATGAGATTTTTCTGCGCAGGGGTCTTAATAGACTCTCTTCAAATCTGAAGACTGCCCGAAAAGTCTTACAGATGGGGAAAAATAGCGAAGCTGCACGGCTGTATTCAGACTGTGAAAAACTGGTTGACACTCTTCAGACCCGGAAATTTTTGCTTTATCTGTGGGGTGTGAAGAGTGCTCTTTCAGACAGTGCTCTGATCGTATCTGCAAAAGATGAAGTGCAGAGTTTTTTTGAACAGTCTCCGGAAAACCTGGAGATGCTTTCCTGGAAACTTGTAAGAGATCTGAGAAGCAGGGTTGAGATTGCGGGAAAGGTGATGGTTTTTTCTGATGGCAGGGCCGGGTGCACTTTACCTGGGGAAAAGCTGGCGAAAAGTATCAGGGAGAGACTTCTTTATGGGGGAGCGATGATTTCTGCTGGAGCAGGTGATGATATCTGTGTGTCTGGTATTGACGAAGTGGCAATAAGAGGAAGGCAGACCGGTGCTGAGATGGTTGTTCTCTGCTCGTGTATCGATAAAGGAGGGGGTATCAGTTGCAGGGCAGAAGTCATAGCTCTGAATGACAATGGTGTTGTTGCTTCGGTGGAAGCATTGGTAAAGCGCGATCTGCTTGTCAGTAGAGACTCTGATGAATCTGGAGAAAGGTTGGAACTTTTATTCTGGACAGACAGGGGTGAGGGAGATCTGGTGCTCAGGGGTGGAGAGGAGTTGTCGGTTTTTGTGAGGGTTAACAGACCCTGTTATCTGCTTTTTTTGCAGACTCTCTCAGATGGAACTGTGGTGATTCCGGATCTGATCTATCAGAATTATTACCTCGATGTATCGAGGGTGGGTAAGACTGTGCAGTTTCCCGATATTTTTACAGTCAGGCCTCCCTTCGGCAGTGAAATTCTTGAAGTGTTTATCTCTGATCATCCTTTTCCTCCGATGCAGATCGGGTATCGTTTCATCGAGAATCAGAGGTATCTCACGATTGAGGGGTACAGGCCGGAATACAGGGGGAGAGGGATAGGTGCAGAGAGGGGTAGGGTGTTGGTCAGCAGAAGGATAAACCTGAAAACTGTAAAGGGAAACAGTTGACTTCTCTGCCTGGCATGCCTGTTGCTCTCCCAAGAGAAGACAGTGGCAGTATATCAAGTAAGGTTTTTTCCTCTTTTTCTAAATGGTTCGGGAAGGTTGG
>DAOTAZ010000229.1:0-6132 GCA_035382965.1 Chitinispirillaceae bacterium
AAAGTCCTGATACAGTCGCCTCTGGAGCCGGTGAGAATAAATGTGTTATTGACAAATCTATACCGGCCGTTGGTGGGATATCCGGGAGCGTCACCCCCTATTCTGGCGCATGAATTCCTCTGCTGAATTATGACATTCCCCACCACATCTGTATCCTCCCGGGCAGTCTCTATTGAGACATCTTCATTGTCCTCAGGATCAGGAGCAAAGAGTCCCAGACCATGCCCGCTGCTTCCGGCATTCTCCATCCAGTTGTAATAGATCTCGTTACGCTCTGCACGGGATTTTACATTATCCCCCTGTACAGCATCGTGAAGGTAGCAGTATTGAAGGCGAAAGGTGGCCCCGGGGTGAGCTATTTCATCGGTGGCCATGTAAATCTGATGCTGAGTGGCTCCTCCGGTTGGCACTCCGTTTCCGTAAAATTCACAATACTCAACTGTCACATTTCCAGTGCCTGTTCCGTAGCCGATCAACCCATGGTTACAATCGTTTATTATGCAGTCCCGCACCTTTATATTGTTCCCGAAGACACCGATTCCTTTTGCAAGACCGCTTATCTGCAACCCCTCTATAGTAACAAAGTCTGCAGATACATTTATTCCATATGTGCTGTTGCCTGAGATCACAGGACGGTTCCCGTTTTCAGATCTTACTCCACGTATAGTGATCCAGTCTTTCTCTGTCCCGTTTCGATCTATATATACCCCGGAGGGGTATGATGCATCCCCATCGATAAGCACAATGTCCCCGGGTTTTAATCTGCCAGCGACATCCTGAAGAGTGGTGAAATCTTTTCCTTTTCCAACCAGATATGTTGCAGCATCCAGGCTGCTGAGAACCACAGCGAGCAGAAGCACAATCGAGAGAGTTGTTTTTGTTTTATTCATATCAGACTCCGAAAAGGATGACAAAGGGCAAACACTAATAATTCTACACTTATTTAATAAAATGAGCTTTAAAAAAAATTATGGGAGAGGCAAGGTGATGGAGCATCGGTTTATAACAGGAAAACCATCCCCCAATCGGGGGACTTTAAGGAGCACTTAACAGAATGAAATGAGGAGTTTAATAACCGATCACAGGAACAGAAATATATTCTCCTGAACGATTTTCTATCCTCAGAAGATGGAGCCCTTTACCCAGAGGCAGTTCCATTTTACCGGGGCGTGCCTTGAATGATTTGAGCAGACTGCCTGAAAGAGAAAACAGAGAGACTTTTTCCGCATCAGCAGAAATCTCAACTGCAATTGAACCGGGCTGTTTTCTCAGAAAACGGATGCGGTTATCTGCCAGGGAACCGGCGTGGTTAACAACTGATGTCACCGCCTGGAACTCGATCCAGTTAAGATTTACAAGGCTGGAACCTGAGCCGCTCCACTCCACACGTAAAACAGCCGGACCGGACTCTAGGGTGAACTCAGAGGATACACTGGTAGTTGTCCATTTCTGCCATCCTCCGGTGTTTCCAACGTTCCAGGATCCCACTGAAGCACCATTAATCTTCAGAGTAACAGTGCCACCTTCAGACTCTGTTGCCACCCGTAAACAAGCTGTGTATGTACCGCCTTTGGATACAAAAATTTCGTACTCCGCCCAGCTTCCCGGTGTTGTATACCCAAGATTTTCACCACCACCGGCATCTGATGTAGTCTCGGTTTGTAACCCCTCTGACTTGGAAGAAAATTTCTCCGCCTCGATCCTTCCCGGCAGTTTAAGGGTGTCTTCAGGAATCGGGTTGAAATCATATACTTTTCTGGACTTGAGCCTCTGTCGTATCCATTGACCGGATTGAGAGATATTGCCGCTGTTCCAGTTGCCTGCAGCAGGTGCTCCTGGAACAAGGGCTGCGGATGATTCATCTTTGTCCATGATAGACCAGTTTGCCCAGCTGATTCCTTTCTGATCTGCCCAGTCAAGCCAGGCCTTCCCCTCGTTTGTGTAAACGGTCTTGTCCGTATTTCCCCCATCGGCAATAGAGAGTCCAAACTCGGTGATAAAAAGAGCTGCACCCTTGCCCAGAGCTGCATCAGCTTTCGCTCTCAGTTTCTCCCCGTGACTACCAGCGTAGAAATGAAGAGTATAGGCAATGTTTGTTCCGGAAAGCGGATCATCCGCGGCTTCATCGACATTCTGTGCCCAGAAGGGAGTCCCGACAATTATCAGGTTTGAACTGTGCTCCCTAATGACCGGAATCACCTGATTTGCGTAACTCTTAATATCATTCCAGGTATCCGCTCCCTTGTCACCCGATCCGCCTGTGTTGTCGGGCTCATTCCAGATCTCCCATATAATATTAGGAGTGCTGGAATAGGTCTGTGCCATCTCCGCAAAGAAGGTTTTGGCCTGATTTACATTTGCGTTTGCGTTGTGATCATGCCAGTCTACTATAACGTAAATCCCTCTTGCTATAGCGGCATCGATAACTTTCTTCAACAGGCTTTTCTGGCCTTCGGGATCGGCCAGATATCCCTGTTGTCCGTTGGTGGATCTGGGCTCAACAGCCATGGCGCAGCGGATCAGAGTAATATTCCAGTCATCGACAAGCCAGTTTACAAGATCAGCATTATAGTATCTCTCTCCGCCCCACACTGACCAGTAAAGACTCATCCCTGCTACCTGTACAGGTTGATTGTCTTTAGAGCCAACAATCTGATTGCCGCTGACTTTCAGTGCTCCATGTGTGTCAACAGGGGAAGCAGAAAAGAGAGAACTTGCGGAAAAAAGAAGGCATATCATCAGGGTACAGCATGTTCTTTTCATTAAATATACCTCCGCATTGAATCACTTAAACGATTAAAAGGAAGATCGCTTTAGTTTATACATATATTAATTACACAAGAAAAAAATAGCAACCCGGAAGTAGCGTGTTTAAAAGAATTTTTTAATAAGTGTTAAAAAAATTCCCTATACTCTGAATATCTCAAATCCCAGGGAGAAGTTGCGGCGAATGTCTCGGCTGTCGATAAAACCGAACGGGTGTCCGTAAAGGAAGCCGGTAAAGAGCCCGATTCTAAGCCCCGGGGTTATTTTCCGGTTTAATCCTGCTTTCAGAGAAAAAGTGCCTGATCTGTGAATTACAGGATATGTGGTTTCCTTCAATGTGAGAACAGAGTGATCTTCAGAGTAGACCTCTCCTGTCGCTTTCATGCGGCTGTCAAAGATGAAGCGTCCGTAAAGAGAGAGATAAGCCGCGCCTGCTTTCCCCACATCACAATCAAACTGCATCCCCCCCGATAAACCATGTCCCTGTGTCAGCACACCTCCGCTCAGTTCAGGCGTGTTTTTTGACTTGAAATAAAAGTGATAGAACAGCTCCGCAGTCAGATTTCCAGGCCTGAACGATCGGGAGACTCTGTTTCCAAAATTTGCTGCATTCAGAACCATCCAACGGTAAGTTTTATCATAGATCTTTTCGTATGCATTGTCCGTTTCCACAACTATTCCCATCGTAGGATGCGCGCTTTCATGGTAAAGTCCGGTGATAAAACCTGTTTCAAGTGTATTCCATTTTATGTCCTTAAGTAAAAACTCCGCGCGGACAACACCTCTCCAGTTATGATTAGGTAACAACTCCTGATTGAACCGTTTCTCATTGCGTACCTCGATGAGTCCACCCATAGAGAACCACTTCAGGGATATTTTCTCAGCAACACTGGCCACCGGAACACCATCCGATGTCACAGCAAGAGAGCTTCGGAAGTGATCCGGGTTTGCATTCAGGCCATCATTGGAAAAGGCTGTTGCAACTATAAGAGTTAAAAGCAGGAAGATAGTGATAAAATTTGGAATATTTCCCGGGCTGATCATAATACAAAACTACTAAAGGGGGAGCGAAGGATGAAGATAACTCTGTGATTATATGACTTAAGTCACTGATTCACTTCAGGAGTGGGAGTTCCAATGCAGATCCTGAAAGAACTATGGGATGATAACAGAATAGTAATGTATTTTTGTACCAGGGGACTAAATTCACTCTCAGGTATCCTCATTCTGGATTCTGAATTCTGAAAGATTTCTTCCTGGTATCAAAATAACCGCAGGATAAAATGAAACGAATCTGCCTGATCTGCGCCATCATACCAGCTACTCTGATAATCATAGTCTCTGCCCTGATCATGGCTTTGAAACTCGATACTGTTCACCAGTTCGCTATCTCCCGGGTCAATAAAGCAATCCCCGGAACAATCTCTCTGGGCAGCCTCAAACTCTACCTCCTCGACCTTAGAGCAGTGATCCGTGATCTCGAAGTTGCAGATCCCACTGGAAGACCTCTTGCAGGGATAAAGAAAATTGAAGTGGATGTTTCCACTAGAAGCCTGCTTCGCAGAAAATTGGTGGTTGAAAAAGTTTTAGTTGAGAAGCCTGAAGCCTCCCTGGAACTGGATTCCGCCGGACAATTATCCCTGCTCAGCGCTTTCCCAGCCGGTGATACCTCCCCAAAGGAAGAGAAAGATGAGAAAACCGATGGCACACTCCCGGTTATAGAGCTGAAAAAATTGAATATCTCCGATGGAAATATCCTTTTTAAATCAGATAAGGACAGCCTCTCAGCCAGGATTTGCGGTCTTTCCCTTAAAGCCAATGGGGAAACCGGGACTTTTTCCGGCAGGGCATCGGTTACAATCGATTCCGTTTCAGTACAGCGAAGCGGCGGAAATCTCGATGTAAGCGGCATATTTGTAAATGCTCTCATGAGAGAGATGAATCTCGACAGCGTCGAGCTGAGACTGTCAACCGACAGTTCCGTGCTGGCGGTGAACGGCAGGGCTTTATCACTTGACAAAGATCCGGAAGTTGGTCTGTCTCTCGATGCCGATCTTGTTCTGAAGGAGTTTCTGCCGATAATGGGTCTTGAAGATAAATTGAGCGGTAACTCCAGAATCTCTTTGAAACTGGGAGGGAAAGTTTCAAATCCCGATCTTTATCTTGATGTAAAATATGCGGGCGGAAAAGTGTGGGGTTACCCCCTGCAGTCGGTTTTTCTCAGGGGAGAGATGAAAGATCGGATTTTCGACCTTGTTTCCCTGCATGTCGATGCGCCGGTTGGAGGTGTGGACGTAAAGGGAAGAGTTGATCTGAGGAGAATGTTTCCGGATGGATTACTTTCTTCACCGGGTTCTCTGAATGAACCGGCATACAATCTTTCCGTATCAGCAAGAGGCGTTTCCCTGAAAGAACTCTCACCCGGAATATCGGGCACTGCCGCGGCATCGGTTGATATCGATGGACAGGGATTTATTCCTGATTCTCTTTCTGCAAAGCTTGGGTTATCTGCCCGGGTGGCATCACTGAAACTTTCCGGAGATAAAACAGACGGGAAAAACCTGCCTCTTGATGCCGCAGTCTCCTGCTCTGTGTCTGTGACTGAGAATACCGCTTTGGTACACAAGCTGAAGGGAAATCTCGGCGGTACAGGGTTAACACTGACAGGAAGACACGAGATCGGTTCAGGGAAAACGGATGCTGATCTTAAACTTTCCCTTACATCACTGGGAGAACTGATGAAATTCGCCGGGACAGACAGTGTCAGGGGAAAGGCGGATGTTTCTGTGCATGCAGGAGGTGATCTGAGAAATCCTGTGGTAGACATGGTGGTAATTGCTGAAGCAGTATCGTATGAGAATATCCGCGTCGGAAATCTTGCACTTAATGCTGGACTCGGGAGAAACGGAGTCGCAGAAGTAAAAAAAATGGAGCTTGTAAACAGAAATTCTCATCTGATGGTTTCCGGTACGGCGAAAGTGCTTGATAAAGGCAAGGTTCTGCCGTCTGATCAGATGACTTTTGGCCTCTCATTGTCTTCTGAGAACCTTGAACCTGGCGATTTTCTGGATTCGATCGGGGGAAGTGTAAAACTCAATGCGCAAATAGAGGGTACTGTAAATGATCCCGTCGGACATGTGAAGCTTTCCGCCTCCCGGCTTTCTGCGGCGGGCCAGAGTATAGCAGGTGTAACTCTGGATGCAATTCTCGCTCAGCAGCGACTTAATATTCAGCCTTTGAATGTGACGATCAGTTCGGGTCAGGATCTTACAATCAAAGGATGGGCATCACTGAAAGATTCCTTCAGTGTTGCTCTGTCTGCCCCTGGAATTAACCTTAAAACTATTTCCGCCTTATCATCGCAGG
>DAOTAZ010000230.1:0-6089 GCA_035382965.1 Chitinispirillaceae bacterium
TACCATTTATATATGCTTCGGAACGATCAGACAACCGCACAGAAATTCCTCGATAAAGTTAAAGACCGTAGACTGAAAGCAGATCTGCAGCAGAACGATATCATTTCAGTATCTGCCTCACAGCCTCAATAAATCCGGATCCGCTTTTACTCCTTAAGACAGCCAGACATCTTTCGATTTTTGCCGATTCAATTCTTGAATAAGCGCCGAGCTCCTTTGATACATCAATGGGTATATCCCTCCACTTGCTTGTAAACGAGATGTTTCTCAACCTGCCCAGAATAGCCGCTTCGTCAATCTTCAGTTCCTGCAGCAGTGAGCGGAAATTCTCAACCCTATACCTATAACCTATTCCTTCCTTCAATATCCTGGATGCATGTGCAGGTTTCCCGCCAAGTTTTTCCAGGAATTCTGTGTAGGTGTGTCTGGCAACAAACTGGTTAAGAGTTTCCATGGTGATGTGCTGAATTGAAAACTGAGAAACATACTGCTGACCAGTCGCTCTGTTATGAAGAATCACGTGCCACAGTGACTCGATAGAGTACTCTTCTGTAAATGACAGCTCCTGGCCGGTGCTGAGTTTTTTGAGAGCAGCCGTAAGATCTGCTTTGGGGTTCATTCCAGATGGCGATTTTGCGGTAGATATTTTGATCGATCCACGAGTGTCGGTTGCCATGAGGAATTTTTTTGAATTTGGAAACTGGACATTTTTAAACCCATACTGAAAGACATCCGGATTCTCTTTACTGTATTGAGCAAGCAACGGCTCTATGTCCTTTGAGGACTTAACAGGCAGGCGTTTTAAAAGCGGCTCATATTTCGGTACTTCAAAATATTTGTCCTGAACCTTTTTAAACTGAGCCGCAATGTCCTGGTCATATTTTTTCAGGTCCGGCACAAATTTCGTTTTGCCGGGATTGTAATCCCAGCCTGGTTCTGTCCAGTAAACTCCTTCCTTGCCGTCTTTCCCGAGAGTACCGGTTTTAAACCCGGTGACAGTGACATCTCTTCCGCCAATCTGTACTGTTTTTTCCAGAACGCGTCCCTCGGAGGTCTCCACTTTCAGCCCGCTCCTGTCAACGTCTTTCTGAGAGAGAGAGCGCACGTTCAGCCTGCAGTTGAAATGATTGGGCGGGTAAATCTTATCAACCAGGGGATCATCGACGGGTTATTACATCTTTTCTCGGCAGAAAAATGGAGTAATTGTTTCCGTTCGCTATGGAGGGCATTTCAGAATGACTGTTGAACAAACATGGCTGCGCCTGAAGGATGCTGAAAAGCTTGGTATCCCTCTCAGTACCCTGAAGCTCAAGTGTGCCTCCGGCCAGTTTATAGCTCGTAAAGTTCCATCTGTGGGCAAGACCGGCTATACATATGAAGTTGCGTTGAGCTCACTGCCCGAGCATTGCAAACAGAAATACTGGTCTGAGAATTTCGAGACAGCGCAGACAGAACCCGAATCCCTGCCGGACCCGGAAACAGAATCTGCAATGGTTTCCAGCATGGCAGAATGGGAACGGGAATATGTTCAGCGTTTTGTTGTTTTGTATGAGGTTGCAAAGACTCTTAAAGGTAAAGATCTGAAAATGTTTCTTGCGTCCTGGACTGCACAGCATCCGGAATATGGCTGGTCATATAGCAGCTATATGCGCATAAAGGCGAAATATGAGGACGCGGGGTGCTCTGTTCAGGCGATCCGGCCTCAGTGGGGGAAACGGCCATCAACAGTTTCAGATGACTGGGCTAAACTATTCGAGCGCGAATACCTTACACAGCGTCAACCATCTACCTACAGTTGCTGGAAAAATGTGGTAGGTGCAGTAAGCAGACAATCGCCTGGTTTAGATCTCAGCAATTTCCCATCCCACACATCCTTCTACCGCAAGCTGCAATCAAGGTATTCTGAAAGCGTCATATTCTTTATGAGAAATGGCCTTGCAAAATGGAAGGCCAGATACGGATACAGTATCAGCAGGCATTATGATGACATTCTCTGTGGTGAAGTATGGGTTTCTGATCATGTTCAATCTGACGTTGCAGTTCAAACTCCTGATGGTCTTACGCATTTCTTATGGATCACTGTATGGGTGGATGCTAAATCTCAGAAATGGCTCGGATGGGATATCCACCTTGACGCTCCGAATTCCTCACACATCTTTAAATCCTTTTATATAGCCGCTAAAAAATACGGCATTCCTTCCGATGTCATAATTGACAACGGTAAAGACTACCGGTGCAAATCTCTGTCCGGTGGTCGGGTGGTAAATGCCTGGCATAAGGTGACTGTAAATGAGATGGAGTCCATTTCCCTGTTTGCGGATCCGGGCTTGAAAATATCTGTTCACTTTGCATGGCCCTATAACCCTGAATCCAAAATCTGTGAGCGTACCTTTGGACGTATAAACAGCGGTTTCTCACGCCACTGTACCGGTTATCGCGGACCTGATATAACACAGCGTCCTGATGCTCTTAAAGATGAGATCAAACGGGGTGAAGTCTGGACAGTTGAAGAATTCCAGACTGCCTTTGATAGATACATTATTGAGATATATAACCGCGATACTATCAATGGCAAAGCTCACCAGGGATGTTGTCCGGATGAATTATTCAACTCAGAATGGCCGCTGGCAATAAGAGATGGACGCGCTCACAAGGTAAGTGCAGAGGCGCTGAAAATGTTTTGCTCTCCGCTGTCAATTCCAATACGGATCCGGAAATCTGTGGTTGAAGATAAAAAGCTCGATGTCAGGTACTACGCTCCTTGGATGGCTTCATATAATGGAACACTGGTCCGTATGCGCCGTCTGGAAGAAGACTATTCCCAGGCATTCTTCTGGGAAGATGGTACCGGTACTTATCTGGGAACCGCCGAGCTTGACGGAAACGTATCTGCCCTTGCACGTACACCGGTTCAGAAAGCCGAGCTTGAGGAACGGATCCGCCGCAAAAGGTATGTCGAGAAATCAGTTAAAAATATCGCCAGAACCATTGCCTCTACAGATAATAGTGAATTTGTGGAAAACCGTATTGCCGGTATAGCTGCTCTTAATGCGGCACGCGGTTATACGCCAAGGGATCCCGAAGCGGTAGAGAACTATTTGATTACTTCGATGGACAGAGTAATCGCTGAAAATAAAAGAAGAGAAAAGGCCCCGGCACTCGATTTCGTTGATGAAGATATTATGGAAAAAGAATCGCGGGATCCGCTTTCTGAAATTGATCTGTGGGGGACTAAGGCCGTCAATTTTTAACTGTAAATAAACGGGGGATGAACCGACATTCATCCCCCTTCATCAACCCCTTAAAAGGAGTCGTTTAATGACACTAAAAGAGCAGCTGCAGAACCACATGCAGAATACCGGTATCAGTGCCACTAAAATCGCTAAGGATATCGGATACTCATCGGCCGTTCTCAGCCAGTGGTTGAGAGGAATTTATAAGGGAAATATAGCTGATATTGACGCAGCCGTCAAATCATACCTTTCCCTGCAAAAAGAAAAGTGCTCGCTGCGTGCCGTAGACATTCCGTTTGTTCCAATTAAGAATGCAAAGGTTGTGTTCGGGATGGTCCGCCGTGCCCAAATTGACCACAAAATAGTTCTTATTACAAGTGAAAGTGGTTACGGGAAAACCGAAGCGCTGCGCGAATATGCAGCTCGACATTCCGGGTCCATTTTTATCGAAACAGATTCAACATTCACCTGCAAGATCCTGATTTCTTATCTGCATAAAACACTGGGTTATGGTGGACACGGGACAAAGCACTCCATGTTTCAGGAAATCATTACATCTCTTACTGGTTCTAATCGGGTAATAATTATCGATGAGGCTGACCGTCTCGGGTATGAATCCCTGGAGCTGCTTCGCAGACTCCACGATAAAACCCGTATCGGTCTGGTATTGGCCGGGGCACCGGTTCTGGTTGAAAATATTCGTGGATCCAAAGGGGAATTCGCGCAGCTCTATACCCGCATCGGCGGACATGCTCAGCTATCTCCTATTACAGAAGATGATGCGGCGAGTATTATTCAGGCTCATCTCCCTGATGCTAACGGCATCTGTAAAGACTATTATTCTTACTGCCAGAAGAATGGTCGGACACTTTTCATGCTGATTTACAATACTATACGCGTTTCACAGGAAAACGGGGTAGACATTACTCCGGCATTAATTGAAAAGTGTGCTGGGATGCTGGCCATATGAGAGCGTTTCTGATAATACTCTTCTGGATCGTAGTGGCATCTTGTCACCCGATCCTGGTTTCTGTAAGCGACCTGTTCGGAAACACCCTGCTCACAGTTGCGTTTGTAACTGTATGGTTCGGAGCGATATTGATATGCGCAGCAATGGTAATTGTTGATAAGCGTCTGCGTGCACGGAGGAGAATATGATATCGCTTCGTCAGGTGAAAGCGGTACACGCTTTGAAATCCCGCCTGGGATTTTCCGATGACGATTACCGGCATCTCCTGGTAAGCAATTATAATGTCGATTCGTCAAAAGACCTGACATTCAACCAGGCTCGCGAGCTGATCGATTCTTTGGTCAGAATGGGTATTAAGGAAGGCAAAATTGTTCCTGCAGGCGAAGATCGGCCTGGGCTTTGCACAAAAAAGCAGGCTGGCATGCTCCTGGCGATCTGGCGCGAGGTTTCCTTCCTGCCTGCAGGAGAACAACACGCTGTATTCGACAAATTTATCCGAAACAGGTTCGGGGTTGGCTGCCTGAAATGGCTGCCTAAAGAAATGGTCGGGAAAGTAAGACACACCCTGTTAGCCATGAAAAATGCAAAGGAGAAAAATGTCTGCGACAATAAGTAAAAAAGTCAGAATGCCGGTTATTCCGCATAACCCGGAGCTGGTTATAATTACCTCTGTTTACAATCCGTTAGATCAGAGGCTGACTGTGAACATTGACAATACCGGCAACGACGATGCCATGACAATGCTTATGCATTCGCAGTTGTTGTTGTCGGGCTATTCCGCTGATGTGTTAGTAATAAGAAACGATAAACCCGTTGCTATGGAGGCTGCTCATAATGGTTAAGACTGTACCTAAAGGGTATATGATGGACGCGCACGGAAGGCTCGTGCCGGAGGAAGTTGTAAAGGAAATCGATAAGACTCGTGATAGTCTGGTCAGGGAAATTATTGCCAAGGCAAATGAGCTTTCAAAAACTCTGGCCGAATTTAAAGAAAAAGCCATGGGCGATATACAGGCGTTTGTCGCTTTATCAGCCGAGAAGTACAAGGTAAAGCTCGGCGGAATAAAAGGAAATTTATCCCTCCAGACCTACGATGGAGAGTACCGGTTGATCGTGGCGATCGCCGAGACCCTTACTTTCGACGAACGCCTGCAGGCAGCAAAGGAACTGATTGACGGTTGTATCAGAGATTGGGCTTCAGAAAGCAAGGCTGAAGTAAGAGCACTTATAAACTATTCCTTCGAAGTTGACAAGACAGGCAAAGTGAATACAAAGCGTATCCTGGGCCTTCGCCGGATTGATATCAAAGATCCACGATGGCTGCAGGCAATGGAGGCCATTTCCGATAGCCTGCAGATTGCAGGTTCAAAAGCCTATATACGAGCCTATAAGCGCCAGGATAACGGCGATTACAAACAGATCAATCTTGATATTGCAGCGCTGTAAGGAGGGCTGATATGGTTCACTTGATGCGTGATACAAAAAAGAAAATGGTTGAAGACTGGAACCGCGATTATCGCATTGGGCAGAAAGTTATGGTGCGTAAGGATAACAAAACCGAAGTAGAAACAGTAACTACATCTGCCGCGGTTCTTCTTGGTGGACATACGCCAGCTATCTGTCTGGAAGGCATAAGTGGTTGTTATGCCCTGGATCGGGTAACTGCTATATAGTCGCTTTCTCCAAAGCGAAATCCCGGTTAAGAGCCGGGATCATGTTGATGTGGTAATCAATATCTGATGAGCAGCCTGGAGATGCAGATGAAACCGACAAAAGATGAATGGATGGAGATTAAAAGAGTAGCTATCAGCGGCGATGGAGTGGTCACGTTATTTATTGACGGGTATACCGTACACATCACAGCTCATAGAGTGTCTGATTTACAG
>DAOTAZ010000231.1:0-6085 GCA_035382965.1 Chitinispirillaceae bacterium
TCCCTGATCTCAGCCACATTTACCCCATTACCGAAAAACCGCTCATCACGGGGAAAATTCTCCGCCGGCACAGGCAGATGCCTATCGTTACTTACCACTCCGTTGAGACCCGGCTGCTTGTTAAGCAAACGTACATCCCTGTTGTCACTGTCAGCCGTAAATACTACAAACTGACGGCGATAGGGCCCTCCCTTGTCTGTTCTGGTGGTCTCCATATTGGCCAGATTCGAGGAAATGGCATTCTGCCTTATCCTCTGCGCCCTCATCCCCGATGCACTGATCTGAAAACCCGAAAAAATCCCCGCTAAAGGCATATTTCACCTCTGATTAATTATTATTGAAGTGACTTCCCCTGGATCGCGGCATTAAGCTTCTTGAATACCCCCTGCCCAAGCCGAACCGCGTAATTGTAAGCTAACTGAGTCTCTGCAAGCTTGGCCATCTCCATGTCAATATCCACATTGTTAACCCCGCTTGGAAGAGTAGGATCGTATGGATGATATGCCTCTGCATTGACCCCACTTATATCCTTTCTCCCCATCGCCAAATGCTTCTCATCAGTGCGTGCACCCTTGAGCTTTGTACGGTCTAAAGCACTTCTGAGCGCCTCTTCAAAAGCAACCTCAACCCGACGGTACCCGGGAGTATTTACATTGGCAATATTGTTGGCAATCACTCTCCCCCGCAGCATAGCAGTATCCATCATCTTTTGCATCAGAGGAAGATTGGTCCGGGATAACATCTCACCCAGCATTTTTCAGTTCCTTTTCCAGTGAGAAATTGTTTTCGCGTAAGATTCAAAGCAAGGCAAGTGCCAATATCTGCAAAACTGGACTGCTTCGTTCTCAGTCCTTTCTCTCTCCCTAAGTCACTGAATTTTCATCAGTTACGATCTCCCATTCCGTAAATTGACTCTCCGCGCTGTTTTTCCCCTAAAGTATCCGGCAAATCCTGCCGATATAACAGGGAATTTTTTTCCCGCACAGGGGGAAAAAAATTCCTGCCCCCCGCGTAAAACATACGCCTGCGGAAACAGGTAAACTGTTTAGAAAAGAAGGATTCCGATACCCTGGGATGTGTACTAAATGCAGATCTCTTCCACCAGACGATGATCCTGAGGAAGGCTGTCCTCTGAGTCGTATATCGGAATCAAGGCATCGATTCCCATTTGACAGAGAAGATCAACCATCTCGGGCTTGGGCTCCAGAAGACAGAGGTCACCATTGGCATCCCTTACCAGCTTGTAACAACTGACAAGTACAGCAATGGCACCGCTGTAAAGGTAGGAAGAATCACTGAAATGGACAGCCACAAACCTTTCTCCCTGAGAAAGGTAACCTGTTATAAGCTGCTTAAGTTCTTCCAACTGAGATATTATCAGTTTATCACTGATCTTAAGAATGCGGTATATTCCGCAGGGATAAACCTCTATACGCATCCAGCCTCACTTGTTTATCTGACACCCGCATTAACCGATTATCAATTATACACTCAAAACCATCAATCACGCAAGGTGGCAAAACACCCCTCAGCTACATCCCTCATACGGGGGTACTCAGGAAGATGTTTCAGAACCGCTATTAGACGGTACAGCGCTACCGGAATGTACTCCCGGTACCACTCCTTTCCCTTGTGAAGTGAAAGATTCCCATAGGCACCAAGGGCCTGCATCAGACGCTGTGCTGTGCAGATGTAAAATGCATGATTGTTGTCGTTCTTTCCCAGTAATTTCTGATAAAAAGAGAAAAACTCATCTGTCATATTGTCGAGAATCTTGACATATGGATCAAAAAGCAGCGATGCAGTATCGTATTCCGGTGGACCAAGTCTTGCCCCCTGATAATCAACAAACCTGATTCTGCCATCATGAATCATCACATTTTCCGACTGGAAATCACGATGGATACAACAGCAGGGAAGCTCCGAGGCAAAAGAAGCCATATCCTGCCTCTCCCTCTCCCATCTCTGGTCCAGAAATCTCTCACAGGCACAGTATTCAGTTACACAGAAACGGGAAAAATAACTGCTCTCCCAGAGAAACGTATCCATGTCCATTTTTCTGGACTGCAATACCCGGCTTGACGAGATATCCATCTCCTGCCACCGGTAAAGCGAACAAAGAACTTCCCGGTAAGCAGCCATTACCTTCTGAGGATCGGATGCGTTCTCCGCACAATACCTCTTCAAAGTCATGCTCCCCAGGTCCTCCTCAAGAATCAGACCATGAATATCATCGCTTTTATAGACCCGGGGCAGAAAATCCACCTGAGATGAAAGCTCCCTCTCCATAGTCAAAAACCTCTCCCAGTCTTCATCGCGGCTGTCCCAGACCACAAGAATAAAGGAGCGTTCATTTTTTTTCACCCGCACAAAGTACCGCTGGGAGGCCGCCCTGCCTGCAAGCTCCACACTCCAGTCCTTTAAAGAAAACCCATTCAGGGCACTCTTTAGAAAGTCAACCTGAGAAGGAGTAAGATCAATTTTTTCCATTTAAACCTATAGCTCCCCAGGGCGTCAGAATTGAATCACAAATAACTGAATCGTTGTCAACCGGAGTATCCCTTAAAACCACGCTCCTGCAGATTCTGCAGTTTGCCCCTGTATTCAAAGACTCCACCCAGGCATAAGATCCCGGATTTCCGGATAAACACTCGTAAAGAGAAGCTGGATAACAGTTCTTTCTCTCATAATCTATCCGGAGTTCCTCCCCGATTTCCACTTCTATCTTTTTGTCAAGTACTGCGAAATGAATTTCCGCAAGAGAATCGGGCGTTCCTGTGTCCCTCCACCACCCGCTCTCCTGAATCATAACCTGCACCTCCATACCCATCTTAACCGCCCTCTTCCAGACCGGGACAATCGAGAAATCATCAGGCATCAGAATTTTAAGAAACCCTTTCCTGTATAGTGCTGCTCCGATAAAATCTGCATCACCGGTAAGGGCATCCCTCTCCTGTTCGCCCGGAGTCCCCAGATAAGCACCGCTTTCACGATTGTAAAGGATAGTTCCCCTGCCGTTTTCTGCCGGAAATGCAATAAGAGCACAGGAAGCGCTGGAATTAAGAAATTGAGATGCTATACGCCTGAGATCTATATCGCAAACAATATCCGCATTTATCACTGCAAAAGCTTCATCACCAGAAAGAAATTCTCTGGCAAAATAAAGTGCCCCCCCGGTTCCCCGGATATCTCCCTCCTCGTAGTAGAGGGAAAAGCCCTCTTTCTGCTCTCTGCGAAAGTTCTCGATTTTATCTGCCAGATAATGAGAGTTTACAGCAATCTCTGTCACTCCATGCCCGCGCAGAAAGGCAAGTGATCGGGCCAGAAGAGGCTTACCGCACACCGGAACAAGAGCCTTGGGAATATGATCTGTAAGAGGACGCAGCCTGGTACCGAAACCCGCTGCCAGCACAAACCCCCTCATGGTCTCTCCTCAGGGTACCTGGAAACACTGGAGAAAACTTCCCTGTATTCCCTGTGCCCCTCTGACCAGCTTTCCTTGATTTCCGACAAAGAAACGTCTTTCTCTATCGCCTCACGAAGTTCACTGCTCCCGGAGAGTATGTCAAAGGGCATCTTTTCTGTCTCGTACTCGTATGGTGGCTCTTTGAACTGAAAATCAGCACCTGCGGTCTTCTTTACCGCTAATAACAGGGCTACTGTTACAAGCACCGGGTTATACCTCCTTAAATCTGTAACATGCACCTGCAATCCTCCGCAATACTCCCCTTTCCACTTCTGGAAAGTAGGGATAAATGCATGCTCCCGGAAAAAACATCCCTCAAGACTCTCCTTCAGGAGAATCTCTTTTACCTCCCGCATCTTGAAGTAGGGTGCACCGACAATTTCAAAAGGACGGGTTGTACCCCGCCCCTCGGACATGTTTGTTGCCTCTAATAATACCATTCCCGGATATACTGCCGCTGTGTCCGGAGTTGGCATGTTCGGCGAAGGAAGCACACAGGGAAGACCGGTTTCCGGCCAGAAGGAATTCCTCCACCAGTTCTCCATCCAGACTACATTCAGCCCCAGAGAAGGGAAATACTCTTTCTGCAGAAGAAGTGCCATCTCCCCCATGGTGAGACGGTGACACAGAGGAATGCGGGCGCCTCCTACAAAGGTAAAATTCTCCGGAAGAAGCATCGGGCCGTCAACCCCAATGCACCCTATTGGATTTGGACGATCAAGCACCCAAAGCGAGATTCCCTTCTCCTGACAGGCTTCCATACATAGTTTCAAGGTCCATACATAGGTGTAAGGACGTGCCCCGACATCCTGGATATCAAACACCAGTGCATCAATTCCATCCAGCATGCGTGAAGCAGGTTTGCGTACCCTCCCGTAAAGGCTGTAAACAGGTATCCCCAGCACAGGGTCTTCCCCACCCTCCCACTCGATCATATTGTCCTGGGTCTGCCCGAAAAGACCATGCTGAGGCCCGAATACCGCCCCCAGTGTGCAGTCCGGATGCCTGAGAAGTGCATCGATGGCGTGTGTATAGTCCGACATCACCGATGCTGCATGGCAAACAAGCCCTATTCTTTTTCCCTTCAAAGATGACGGAATCTCTTTTACAAAAACATCCAGCCCGAATTTCACCATTTTTTAACTCCGGATAAAACCTAAAAATAACTCCCGCTATGAAGTTAAGCCCGGTTTTAACCGGGCTTAACTGAGTGGCGGCGGCATTAATGCCGCTGCCAAAAAAAAATATTATTTTCATCCCTTGGTCCTTCTCTTGCTCCATTTACTCCAACACAACACTTAAACATTAATTTTCAAATATCTTCTCCGTAATGATATAATAGAAATCATGAAATTTAATCTTAAATCAAACTACTCTCCTGCGGGCGACCAACCCGAAGCAATTGAGCAGCTCGTTGATGGAATCAGGCGGAGTGTAAAAAATCAGGTACTGCTGGGGGTAACAGGCTCCGGTAAAACCTTTACCATGGCCAATGTCATTCAGCAGGTACAGATGCCTACCCTGGTCATCTCTCACAACAAAACTTTGGCCGCTCAGCTCTTTCAGGAGTTCCGGGAATTTTTCCCCCAGAATGCAGTGGAATACTTTGTAAGCTTCTACGACTACTACCAGCCGGAAGCCTACATACCCTCTACAGATACATTTATTCAGAAGTCTTCCCTCATTAACGATGAAATCGACCGGCTTAGATTGAAAGCTACAAGTTCCCTCCTTTCCAGAAATGATGTCATAATAGTAGCAAGCGTTTCCTGTATTTACGGAATCGGTTCTCCGGAAGCCTATCAGGCTTCCAGCATTATTATCAGGAAAGGAGAAATAATCGACAGAAGAAAGCTGCTGCTGCGCCTGACCGAAATGCAGTATCTCAGAAACGATATCTCTCTCCAGAGAAGCACCTTCAGGGTAAAGGGTGATATCATTGAAGTGCAGCCTGCTTATGAGGAAACCGCTCTGCGCCTGGAAACCTACGGTGACCAGATCGAAGCAATTAAAAGAATCAACCCGGTAAGCGGAAAAACCATTGGTGAACTGGATGAGATCACCATTTTTCCCGCAAAGCATTACATGACAATGGGTGTCACCATGGAGGAAGCAGTGGAGCAGATAGGAGATGAACTGGCTGCACAGCTTGAGCACTTCAGAGCCGGCAATAAACTCCTGGAAGCACAGAGACTCGAACAGCGAACTCTTTACGATATGGAGATGCTGAAAGAAGTGGGATATGTAAACGGTATTGAAAACTACTCCCGTATTCTTGACGGAAGAAAAGCAGGAAGCAGGCCTTACACTCTTATCGACTTCTTTAAAAAGCCATTTCTCACCATAATCGATGAATCCCATGTTTCAATACCCCAGATACAGGGCATGTACAACGGGGATCTGGCACGAAAAAGTACACTGGTAGAACATGGATTCAGGCTCCCGTGCGCACTCGACAACCGCCCGCTGCAGTTTCCTGAATTTGAAAACCTGATGGATTATGTGGTTTACGTTTCTGCTACGCCGGGAGATTATGAACTGGCAAAAAGCGGTGGAATCATAGTTGAACAGGTCATAAGACCAACTCACCTGGTGGATCCCCCCATTGAGATCAAACCG
>DAOTAZ010000232.1:0-6058 GCA_035382965.1 Chitinispirillaceae bacterium
AAAAAAGTGTTCCAGAAAGCGGAACATTTAGCATATACAAATGCCCCTTCACCTTTACACCATTTCTGTAAAAGCAGGGATCCAGTCCCCCAGGGTTATCACCTCATTCATGATCCCGGGATACCTTTTTATCCTGTCATATCAGACATTCAAAGCCAGGGAAATGATGTCAGGCTGGTTCTGGTACTGAAAGTTCTTCGCTATGAGGATGCTGCGGGCCTGAAGTTACACCGGCGCACAATCAATATGCGCCGGTATATACTCATTTTATAGAGTTTTACCTGATTACATTCGCTTTTACCACATAAACACCGGTGGGAAGTCCCAGGTCCCTTTTTACATCAAGGACATTCTTCGTAACATCTGTTTTCAGTAACAGCTTTCCGGAGCAGTCATAAACAGTTATACTTTTCAATCTCCCCGAGAATTTTCCGGGAAAAGCGATACGGCCACCGGTAGTTCTCATAGTTATCGAGGGTAATTTTGCAGCGACTTTTGACTGCGACGGCAGAGCCCTGACAGGAAAAATCGAAACCTGCTCGCCGGTATATTCAAGCCTGTGGTCAGGTTCTGCGGTTATCGTGCCACCTACCCCGTGATCAAACGTGACAAATACAATATTGAATACCTTTTTCTCTTCCATGCCCTTAAAACTGCCTTCACGACTGCCGATAATGACGTTACGGGTGGCATCGATATAAGTAATAGGGATTGTGGCATAACTGCCGGTTTCATAATTGTAATTATCACCTTCATCCTCATAAATTGTAAACGCCCCGTCTTTTCCGGGATAGATCCGCAACTCGATTGTATCCGCCCTTTCTGTAGCATACTGAATTTCCGGACCCATAGGCACTATGGAACCTGCTCTTATGTGAATTGGAATTTTTGACAGCGGCGCAGATATGTTATTTGTGATTCCACCGTTGACTATTGAACCTGTCCAGAAATCATACCACATACCGGATGGGAAATATACCGAACGCGATGTAGCACCCTCTGTGGTAACCGGACTCACCATGAATGCAGGGCCAAACATGAACTGGTCACCAATGGTTTTTACCTGTGGATCATTTCTGAAGTCAAAAACAAGATGACGCATGGGAGTATAATCTTCGTTTGTCGTCATCCAGGCAAGAGAATAGATGTAGGGCATAAGCCTGTAACGCAATTTATCAATCAGAATAAGGTTTTGCCTGGTAGTTTCCGACCACATTTTATTATAAAGCTCTTTACCCTGACCAGGCTTCATATTTCCATGAATCCGGAATACCGGCTGGAATGCACCATACTGAAACCATCGGGTAAAAAGTTCCTGCATTGACGGCGTAGAGTAATCGACATTTACCCCCCAGTAGCCTCCGATATCCGTACACCAGTACGGGATACCGGTAAGGGTGGAATTAAGACCGCAAGGGACTGAATTTTTCAATGCAGGCCAACTGCAGTCTATATCATTGTTCCACTGCATGCAGGAGTGTGATTGCTGACCGGGAAAATTTGCCCGGTGAAGAATGACTGCACGTTTGCCGGGTATGTCCCTGCGCCAGTTTCTATATGCCATTTCAGTCAGCGGAAAAGTGTATGTATTATAGAACAGCACGCCCTTTCCCATTGCAGTCGTGAGAGTTCGCCTGTTGAAGCCGTTGGGATACGGAAATGGTTCATCATTGTCAAGCCACCAGCCATCCCATCCCTGTACAGCAGGATCAAAAAACGCATTGCGGATAAGTCTCCAGAACTCCTCCCGCGCATCTGCATTGTATGCATCAATAAAATGGGTTGCTCCATCAGAAGGCCATAGCCATCCTTTGGAATTGAAATTATTAAACGGCGGCGAACCCTCTTCCAGTTGACTCCAGATAGAAATCAGTGTGTGAATGTTTGCGTTATGCAGTTCTGTAATTGTCTTCTTTACATCCCCGTAAGAGGAATTGAAACAGTAGCAGCCCTGCTTGCCAGCTCCATCCCAGTAGTGCCAATCCTGAACAATGCAGTCGAGCGGAATTTTATTATTGCGGTAGCCGTCTTTGACAGAAAATATCTCACTCTGAGAATAGTAGCGATCTTTGGACTGGATAAGACCATAGGCCCATTTCGGGAAAAGAGGTACTTTGCCGGTTGTCGCACGATATCCGGAAATAACCTGATCGATTTCAGGACCATAGAAAAAGTAATAATTCAGAGCATCACCACATTCCGATGAAAACGCATACCTTGTATTTCCCGCAATATTGCCGATAAAATTGATTTTTGCATAACTGTCCCAGAATACTCCATACCCCCTGGTTGAAACAAGCACCGGAACAGCGGTTGTATGAGGACCGTAAGCCTGATCCAGTACCTCAGTTCTTCCCTTGTAGCTCACCTGCCCCCTCTGAAACTGCCCCAGCCCATACAAACCTTCATCAACAGGAGAATGGAATTCACCACGGACAGTATTGGTCTGTACACCCTCAACCGTTGCGGGAGTCATTGACTTTCCATACTCGGAAAGAATTACCTCACCACCCAGGTCCATATATGTAATATTCGCCGTCGATTTGCTGACTTTTACTCTGATCTTACTTGTCTGCAGGATAATCGTATCTCCCGCTTCGGTTTTACTGAACTGCGGAGTCCCCCATTCAGCAGTCACCACTTTCAGCGGTCTTGGCGGAATTGTCGAGGATGTCGAATAAGCGACATGCACAATATCCTCACGGCAGATCTTTACTTTCATGACCCCCGTGTTGCATGTACACATGATTCCATCGCTTTGCTGAGTACAGGATGTAATGCTTAAACCCCAGACCCTGCTGAAATACGACGGCAAAACCAACATACCTGTCAGAGCAATTACACATGACAGGCTCCGGCAAGAAATCCTTTTTTTCTTCATATAACACCTGTTCCTTAATGTTAAAAGTGACTTGCCGTCGCCTGATATTGTATTTTAAATATGGAGACGGCAATGGCCTGACCTGAGCCGTTATTCTCTGACTGCCGGTTCCTCCTTGCCGGGAACGCAACCGGCAGCTCTTTTTTTACAAATCCGAAACAATCATAGCATTCCTGCTCTATCTGAACTCTACCAGCATATCCTCTTCTTTCTGGTTCATATAACAGAGCCGTATCCAATCAGGGCTTAAAGCGGTACTCATCACCCGTACCTCATCGATTTTCCCCCTGAAGTGACACCATCCCTCGTTTCCTGGAATTGTCACCTCGCGCGCATGTTTTCCTATTGTAAAGTCATCACTGCTGACCCTGGGGTAACTGCCGGCCATCAGTGACATCGTATCATTAACCAATTCACCATTTATATAGAGATACTGCCTGGTTCCCGATCGTACCCCTGTCAGATACACCCATTCTTTTACTCCAGGTAAAGGCGGGATAGAATCCTCGGAATACTCCCATCCCAACTGATCCTGAAACTCCACAAATTCCCAGGTCCCTTTCCCATTGGCAAAACATTTCATCTTCAAATAGTATTGTTCATGTCCTTTACCTGCTATTGCATGCCAGAGCGTATCAATTGTATCTGCGTATGCCCAGAGCGAGATTGAGTAATCGCTGTTTTGCGGCATGTCAAGTTTACCCGATGCACTGTTTGGCACTGTGATATAACTTGAATTCCCATCAAAATGCCGCGCACTGCCGATCACACCTTCAATCTCCGTATCGGGATTCATATTGAAAGGAATACCATGATAATGGTTTTCAGTTGCATCGAAAGCAGTGTCAGTTCCGGAGAGATGCCATACCGACTGAAATCCAGACAGAGTATCAAACACCGGAGATCCATCTGTAACTGAGACATCAGGAACCGATGCGCCCCAGTGCATGACTATATATTGACTGTCATTATCACCCAAAACCACCGGCACCCGAACCCATACAGCAGCTCTTTTCTTTACCGCATCCCACTGTTCAATTTCATGGGCAATGCGGGTACCGTCTTTTACGGAAAAACCCAGATCTTTACCATCAGCCCGTGCCTGCGCAAAATCAAATGTGCTCCCCGACAGTCTTACCAAAACCGGAAAATCTTTAACATCCTCCGTTACACCAGCACCCGATGCGGTAGTGTTGAGATAAATCTTTTTTGAATACCGCAATTGGGGATAAGGAATAATTGTGGTATCCGCTGATGTAACCTCAACATCCGAGATAAGAACCCCGGAAGCAGTTCCGGTGTTGTAATTAACTGAAGGCACAACTCCAGCAGGAACATTATTGAGAAGTATCATTCCGCTACTGTTTACTTCTGCGGCAATCCCGGTACCCGGAATGTAAACATAACCACCAGCCACTGATTCCGGTACCTCTACCATGATTGCCCCCGGCACTGAAAGTACCGCATCCGGAACACTTGTGGTATCTCCACTGACAACAATACTGCTGAGCATTGCCAGGTCCCCGGATTGCTGGCTTGTCGCGACAATGGATAATTCCTTTGTAGAATCAGGTGCAGCTATCCGGTAATATCCGCTGGAGTCGGTAGTATCCGCAGGTATTCTCAGCAGTGAGCTGACAGCTATGGGATCATAATCTGCCGGATACAACGCCACTATTGCAGAACAGGCCGGAGACCCGTCGCTATTGACGACACGGCCTATCACTGTTTCCGAGCTGTTACCTTCTGTTAATTGAACAGGCGCCATGCAGAACATAAACGTCAAAAGCAATGAACCCATCAGGGAAGCCAAAAGGCAAACTCTATTTTTCACCCTCAGCCTCCTTGCCAGGGCATCTCTCTGACAGAGGAAAGAATTGCATATTGAGTTGAAAAACGCGGTCTGCCGCTGCGTCTTTTTCCGCAAGCGCAGCTATTTTATCCCTGAGAACTGCCAGTTCCTCTTTGATCACCTGTACAGACGCATCAGAAATCCCGAGCGTAAGAGTTGAAAGATTAATCAGTTCGGTGCCAAACCTGTCGAGAGATTCGTTGGCCAGAGCCGTTACTTCTTTCTGAAAATTTATCACATTCAAAGCAGCTATTCTGGTATCCGGCTTCAGCACACCGGTGGTAACTGCCTGATCAGTCAGCACAAAAACGCCCTCATCATTCTTATGAATAAAGCCCAAACGCTCAAGAACCGAAAGTGCCCGCCTGGCCTCATCTGAACGTATACCGGGATTCAGAATTGACGCGATTCTCCGGTAATCACTCTCAGTATCCCTGAACTTTCCCAGAGAGATCAGTGACCGAACTGCACTGTAGTACCATTTCTGATAATACTCATATTTGGTGCTGTCAATTATGGATGCTTTTACTTTTTGGCAATTTATCATCCGTTCAAAATACAGAGTCCGCTCTTCAACAGTATTTGCTTCATTGAAGAAAACCATGTTTTCAAAGTACTCTGCCTCTTTTTTTGTATGCCCTATGGCAGCGGAGAATTTAAAAATCAGTGCTCTTCCGAGGCTCTGGCGCCCCTCGACCACATCTTTGTAAAGCCCGACGGAATTAATTCCGGCTTTTCTCGCAAAAAAACGGTAGGAAAACGCTTTGCTTTCACGCTTACGCGCCTTGTAATAATCAGAGAGATACCTACGGTAATCGGTATAATTAAAAACAGAGACAGAAGAACTCTGCATATCTCCCTTTTTATTCATGTGAATTAATATAAGGTGAGTCTAAGAAAACCGGAACAAAAAGTGCGGTACTTACTAAGAAAATGTTCTATTATAACGGAACACCCGATTTGCTGTATAATAGCTTTAACTCATTGATTTATAGTCTGTTACGTGTTTTCCTGAATTGTCTTATACACCAGTAATGGTTGGTATAATACGGAACATTACCGATCTCATGAATGCGGACAGAACAGGCTGCCGGCACGCAGCCTTTCTGTCCGGAGATTTCAATAGCAGTGGACCCGCTCCCGGGTTGAGAAAGAATTACAGATCATTGAATCAAATTAACCCTTGTCGAAAACAGCTTTTCTCCTGATATAACCTTTAGTATGTATATACCCGGTTTTATCTGATTATTGAGGGGGACTGTCAGATGTTGAGCAGAAGGATAGCCCTGGAACAGATTCATCATCAACTGTCCATTCATGCCATA
>DAOTAZ010000233.1:0-6029 GCA_035382965.1 Chitinispirillaceae bacterium
GTACCCGATGACGCTCCTGAGTTTGTAAAGGAAGTTACCGCAAAGATTATCAAGGCAGAAGGTGATCAACTCCCTGTGTCCAAGATTCCCAATGACGGTATATGGCCATCTGGAACAACCCAGTATGAAAAACGCAACATTGCGGTCAATATCCCTGTGTGGAACGAGAAGACCTGTATTCAGTGTCATCGTTGCTCTCTTATCTGTCCTCACGCGGCAATCCGTCCGAAAGCCTACGATCCCAAGTATCTCGAAGGAGCGCCTGCAACCTTCAAATCAGCGGATGCTAAGGGTAAAGAGCTTTCAGGTCTGAAGTATACCATGCAGGTTGCACCTGAAGACTGCACAGGGTGCGGAGTCTGCGTTGAAAACTGTCCTACAAAGGGGAAAGGTGACGCAATAGTGATGCAGCCTCAGACTCCTCTGCGTGCACAGGAAGCTGAAAACTGGAAGTTTTTCCTCTCAATTCCGGAAACTAACCCTGAACTGATCGATAAAAGCACAGTAAAGGGCAGCCAGTTTGTAAAACCGCTCTTTGAGTTCAGCGGAGCTTGTGCCGGATGCGGCGAGACTGCATATGTTAAGTTGCTTACCCAGTTGTTCGGTGATCGTGCTTACATTGCAAACGCAACCGGTTGCTCTTCAATTTACGGTGGAAATCTCCCAACCACTCCCTACACAACAAGAGCGGATGGCCGGGGGCCGGCATGGAACAACTCCCTCTTCGAAGACAACGCGGAACTGGCTCTTGGAATGCGCCTTACAGTTGATAAGTTCAACCAGTATGCCGCTGAATTGTCAAACAAGATCATGGCTGACGGTGAATGCGGTCCTGAGCTTAAACTGCTCCTTGGCGAAATTCTCTCTGCTGATCAGTCAACTCAGGAACTTATCGAAGTCCAGCGCGGACGCGTCTCCAATGCCAAAAAGCTGCTTGAAAAGCTCTCCTCAGCTACTGCAAAAGAGCTTCTGACTGTCATAGATTACCTGGTCAGGAAGTCAGTCTGGGCAGTGGGTGGTGATGGATCGGCATACGATATCGGTTACGGAGGACTCGATCATGTGCTTGCCACAGGTAAAAATGTCAATATCCTGGTGCTTGACACAGAGGTCTACTCCAACACCGGTGGACAGTCATCAAAATCAACTCCTATGGGAGCGGTAGCAAAGTTCGCAGCAGGCGGTAAGCCCACCATGAAAAAAGATCTGGGTATGATCGCCATGAGCTATGGCTATATCTATGTCGCCCGGGTTGCCCTGGGAGCCAACCAGAATCAGACTGTAAAGGCTTTTATGGAAGCTGAATCATACAACGGTCCATCTCTGATCATCTGCTACAGCCACTGTATCGCGCATGGTATCAATCTTGTTCACGGATACCAGGAACAGAAGCGTGCTGTAGAATCCGGTCACTGGCCGCTTTACAGATTTAATCCAGATCTGGCACCTCAGGGGAAAAATCCGCTGGTTATTGACAGCAAAGATCCCACACTGCCGCTTGCAGATTATGTATACAACGAAAACCGTTACAAGATCCTGCAGCGCAACAATCCTGAGGCTTCAAAGCAGTTCATTGACCGTGCACAGAAGTCTGTTATCGCCAAATTCAAGGCACTGAAACAGATGGCTTCACTGGAAATGGAAAAGGAATCCACCCAGGAGGAGCAAGGTGAAATGACTGTCAGCCGTTAAACCGGGATCAGTAACAACAGTCTATAATTGAAGCCGGGATCCACACAGTGGATTCCGGCTTTTTTCTTACCACTCTCCGTATTGCACTTCTCTCTCTTTTCCCTTCTCTCATTATCAAAGATTTTTCCTTGAAAACCCATTGAAATGATTTCCGGCCCGTTTACCTATCTCAAAAGGTTCGCTCAATCTTTCAATATCTATACCGTGACGAGAATGAAAGCATAGCAGGGATCTATTATTTTCTTTTATGGTCAGGAAAGGATTTTAACAATGAAAAAGAAAAAACTCTTACTGCACGGATCATGGGAGTTCTCTCAGTCCGGGGAAAATAGTTTTCATGAAGCAAAGGTGCCCGGATGTGTTCACACGGACCTTCATAGAGCCGGCTTGATTCCTGACCCTTTCCAGGGAGAAAACGAACTGAAACTGGACTGGATCGAACGCACCGACTGGGAGTACAGACTCCGCTTTTCAGTTCCTGCTTACATATTGAATCAGGAGCATGTTGAACTCGTATTTGAAGGTATTGACACTCTGGGATCAATCTCCCTCAATAATCGCCTGATCGGGCGCACAGAAAACATGTTTACAGAATACCGCTTTGACATAAAAGAGTTTCTGCAGCCTGAAAACAATTTATTAATTGTTAATTTTCTCAACCCGATGGACTATATCGCGGAAAAGCGCAAATCACATTCTTTCCCTGAGTGGAATGATCCAGTAGGCGGCGCATCAAATATCAGAAAGCAGCAATGTTCCTTTGGCTGGGACTGGGGCCCCCGTTTTGTCACCTGCGGTATCTATAAACCTGTTTACCTTGAAGCATGGACAAAAAACAAAATTGTTTCGGTTCTGGTAAGACAGATTCATACAAACGGAACAGTTACTCTTTACATCGAACCTGAACTTGCAAATCCAGGATCGCAAAACGGATTGTCCTTCCGATGCAGGTTATCTCTTGAGGGTACGGCAGTCGCTTTCAGTGACAGCCTGAAGCTTACAGTAGATAACCCAAGGCTCTGGTGGCCAAACGGACTTGGATCCCAGCCCCTTTACGAACTGGTAGTCGATCTGATCGACGGGAAAAAGGTTATTGATAGTGTAACCACATCTATTGGCCTTAGAACCATTGTCCTGGACCGCAGCCATGATCAGTGGGGGGAAAAATTCCAGTTTACAGTCAACGGAACTCCTGTATTTGCCAAAGGTGCCAACTGGATTCCCGCAGACAGTTTTGTCTCCCGTGTAAAAGAGTCCACGATCCGCGAACTGTTGATATCCGCAGCCAAAGCGAACATGAACATGCTTCGCGTCTGGGGCGGAGGGATTTATGAATCAGATACCTTCTACGATTACTGTGACCGCCTCGGCATTCTTGTCTGGCAGGATTTCATGTTCGCATGCTCCCTCTACCCGGGAGATAACCACTTTCTTTCTCTTGTCAAAGATGAGGCAGTCACTCAGATAAAAAGGCTCCGAAATCACCCCTGTCTTGCGCTATGGTGCGGTAACAATGAAATAGAGCAGATGCCTCATGAAATCACAGCCAACCCGTTCAGAAAAAAAGCTTACGATGACCTCTTCTATGAGCTGCTCCCATCCCTGATCATAAAACATAGCAGTCATATCCCCTACTGGCCCTCATCCCCTCATAATCCGGAAGGATATGAGGCAGGATATAACAATGAAAAAGGGGGTGACGCGCATTTCTGGGATGTCTGGCACAGCAGGAAGAGGGTTAAATACTACGAAGAAAAATGTTTTCGGTTCTGTTCTGAATTTGGGATGCAGTCTTTCTGCTCTCCCAGGACAGCAAAGCAATTCACATCTCCATCGGGCATGAACATCTTCGCCATCACCATGGAGAGCCACCAGAAAAATCCTGCCGGCAATCTGATAATACTGGAATACATATCGCGTCTGTATCGTTTTCCCAGAAATTATACATCTCTCTCCTATCTCTCTCAAATCAATCAGGCATACTGTATGAAAGTAGCCGTTGAACACTTCAGAAGAAATATGCCCCGGGTCATGGGAGCGCTTTACTGGCAGTTAAACGACTGCTGGCCGGTTGCCTCATGGTCAAGCATAGAATACGGAGGAAGATGGAAAGCACTTCATTACCACGCACGAAGATTCTTCTCACCAATAATGGTTTGCGCTCATGTACCCGGAGATGAATATCAGGGGAAATTAAATCGTATTGTAAACACAATCTCCGAAGTAAACATCTACACTGTCAGCGACAACCCCTCCCCACTGGAGGCAGACCTGGGATGGGCACTGTACCATCTCGATGAAGGGGTTATCTCTCAGAAAAGATACAGGGTCAAATTGAACTATGGAGAGTCGATCAAACAAAAAGAGCTCGATTTCACTGAAGAGCTGTCCAAATACGGTAAAAATAAACTAGCTCTCAGAATTTACCTAGAGGAAGACGGAGAACTCCTTTCGCAGAACACAGTTCTCTTCACCTCACCCCGTTTTGTCGACTTCAGAAAAGAGCGGATTCAGCATCAGATCCATGCACTCGGAGAAAAAAGCTTCCAGGTGGATTTCTTCTCTTCCCAGTTTCATCATCAGGCCTGTTTCGACCTGAAGGGACTTTCTTATGAAGCAAGTGATAACTATTTTGACATCTTTCCGGATCTGCCGGTAAGTGTCAGGATAAAACTAAACAGGGAAATGACCACAGATCAGTTGGCTCGCAGGCTTTCTGTAATGTCACTGGTTGACAGCTACTGAAGGTATCGGAAAAGCATAAAAGGTCACGGATACCATCGGAAGATATTCCCAGTGTCCGGCACGACATTCATGATGTTGTCACTGATCTTTGTAAGACAATCAAAAGCCGCCTGATCGATCTCTCCCTCCATGGCCTTGACATTCTGATAAACCTGGGAACTGCTGCGGGAGCCGACAAGGGCTGTCGATATCCCTGGTCTGCTCAGTATCCAGCGGATGGCGAGTTCATGAAGAGGTCGATTAATGTCCCGGGCAGCTTTCTTCAATTCTTCAACACCATCATAAACATGCGGCCAAACATCGTTATCAAAAAGCACAGTACCCTTCCTGTGATCTCCGGGCATAAACTGCAGAGTCCTGTTAAATTTTCCGGTAAGAATTCCCTCTGCAAGAGAACTGTAGGAAATAACAGAAATACCATTTTCAATACAGTATGGGATTAATTCCCTTTCTCCCCACCTCCACAACAGATTAAAGCAGGTTTGATGCGCATCGATACGCCCAATCTTCGCAACAGATTTCATTTGTTCAACAGAGAAGTTACTGACGCCTATCCCTCTTATCAGTCCCTTTTCACGTGCAAGCACCAGCCCTTCCATCATTCCTTCCAGGTCAGCATCTTTCCTGGGCCAATGAATGTAGAACAAATCGATATATTCGGTTCCAAGCCTTTTCAGACTGGCCACAATCGATTTTTCCACTTTCTCCCGGGGTGTAAACATCATTTTTGAGGCGATAAACACCTTTTCCCTTACATCGCGTAAAGCACGTCCTACAAGTTCTTCTGAATGTCCTCTCCCATATGCTTGTGCTGTGTCGAAATGAGTTATTCCGGAGTTAAAAGCAGCCTTGATTGCATCGATGGAATCATTGTCATCCTGATCTCCCCAGTCCGATCCGCCAAAAGCCCAGCAACCCAGCCCCAGCACAGAGGACTCTTTGGAGATAGTCCCGATCATTTGAGAGCTTATATTGATCATTTCTTGTTCCAAATTGTACTCCAGTCAAGATCAGGGAACGAAAATGTAGGAAACCCGTGCGGGCTTACCCCTTGTTTCCAGTTTTGGAAAAACCCATGTCATTATCTCGTTTGTCAGCGATCTTTCAACCTGGCCGTCATACATACCGCCAGACCTGGACTTCGCCTTCACAACCATCCCGGCATCGTTCAACTCAAATTCCACAGGTATAGTATCAGGTATTACTACATAGGGTCCAAAAGACTGCAGCATCTCTTCAAAAACAGCAGGCCCGTAATACTGATCGATCCAAAGCTTGATCGCATCTGCATTAAACGCCACAGCAGCATCCCTGGAAAGCACATTTTTCAGTGAGGATTTAAAGAAATGATACAGGTTTGCTCCAGGAGCACAATTCCTGGGATTCATCTGATCTACCAGATCTATAGCTCCGGGCGGGAAAAAGTCCTTTATTTCGCCTTCGTAAGGGACATACTCTCGTCTGTTAAGTACCAGTTTTTCTTCGACTCTCTGCGCCTTCCACATCTCATCAACCTGGCTGGCCCCGAAGCAAGTATCTCCATTGACAACGAAAACCTGGCGGATCGTTCTGTAATTGCAGGTATAGGCAGA
>DAOTAZ010000234.1:0-6006 GCA_035382965.1 Chitinispirillaceae bacterium
ATCATCAGCCTCTGCCTGCCACTCAAGAAAGGCAAGGTCACCATGGTAGGATCGATTGGTAAAGAGAATATCAGCGTCCGGGAGCTGCCTTTCGATACATCTGAAAGCCTCCCGTGCTCCATCTTTACCAAAAAAAACCCCGTAGCTTGTCAGGACGATGCAATCGGGAGAAAAATTCTGTTCGATATCTGCATCCATGTTCCATCCCAGAGTAAAAAGAAGATGGCTTTCGAAAACTTCTTTTGTATCGCGCATATTCCCTCCGCGGACAAGTAAGACAGAGCTCCTCTCAATCCAAAAAGCAATCGAATCCTGTACCAGAAAAACAGGCATTTTTTTCCTTCAATGCGGCAGATCATTCCTCAGTGAAGGAAAAAGTTCCTCTGAATTAGTCCGGAAACTGTCTTAAGGAACTTTTAAGTGATTGAAGAATAATAACTTACAATTCCTTCAGGATACCATGAGGGTTGGCATAATGCTTGCATAACTATCCCCGCGATAATTGTACTCTCAATTGGGGTTATTCCATGAAGCTTAAGCTAAAGGATCTGATCGCTATTGCTGTCGTAACAGTCGCCTCCTTTCCTGTGCTTTATATCCTGATGATGTTTTTAACGGGGGTAGCCCGTATCGAATTTGCAGAGAAGCCCAAAACACCCGAGGAGGACAGGAAAGTAGAGTTCATGAAGATGACCGCACGCAAGGATTCTCTCGCAGAAATCAATTCCCGCACATTCCAGGCGCTGCAGAAGGAAAGAAGTGAGATCGAGAAAGAGCGTGAGCGCCTCCTTGAGCAGCAGCAGAGAATCGACCTTATGCAGCGTGAGATGGAGTCTCAGTACAAACTCCTTCAGATGGAGCGCAGTAAACTTGAGGAACTGGTCTCAAAGAGTGATTCCCTTGAGGAGAAGAAAGTGAAGCAGTTATCAAAAGTTTATGCCGCAATGCGCCCTGCTGAAGCCGCACAGATTATCGAGACTCTTCAGGACGACCTTGCAGTAAAACTGCTCAATGCGATGAATGATGATCGCCAGAAGGCAAAGATTATCACTGCTCTCTCATCAGAGAAAGCTGCACGTTTGACAAAAAAGATGGGTCTTTAATTCATGAATTACTGCTTGAGAAAACACCTGTCCGGGGATAACACGGCTTCGTGGTGTTTAAGCGTTTATCAAAAACATTATCCCAGAGAAAGGAGGTGAGTCGGATGATAACAGACGCGATGTTGTTTAACCTTTCCAGCGGCAATGATGTGCCAAAGGGCCGGATGGACCGTTTGCAGGAGAGCGGAAGAAGGGTCTCGGAAACGGGGTTTGGTCCACCAAAGGAAACGAAAGGCAGTTTCGAAGAAACGTACAGACAGGTCGCCCGGAATAATGCGAATGCAAGGAAACAGACCGATTCCAGTGTCGATTCCAGAGAAATTCGCCAAAAACGGGTACAGGATGAACCTTTCCAGCAGCAGCCTGAATGTATTAAGAACGAAGCCGGGACAAATCGTGTTGATGAGATCACCGCCATGCAACCTGATGAGGTCAGAATAGAGGATCAACTAAGGCAGGCTACGGAAGTAATAAAGGAGTCTTTACAGGTTATTTCCGAAATTTTGCAGCTTAAAGTTGCTCCGGAACTGGAAGAATTGAATCTGGAGAATGTATCGGAAGAGACTGTTAAGCAGTTTGCGGAGATTATAGAAGCGCTGAAGGGAATAGCTGCAGCGCTGGAGGTTTCCGTAAATAAGAATGAGCCGATATTGACGGAGAAAGCCCCGATCGATTCTCAGAAAGCTGGTGAGATGGTGCAGGTAATTCGCACTGAGCTTTTCAAGATCGAAATCGGCCTGAACATGCTTGGCATATCGGAAATGGTGCAGGAACAGATTTCCTCAAAGATGGATCTTCCATACACCGGGGGCATTCCTCAGGCAAGCAATCTCTCTGATTTAATCATGCCCGATGACCAGATCAAAAAGGTTTTCGGTGATCTGATAGATCAGCCCAAAGACGATCTTGCTGTTCTGGCCAGAAAGTTGATGGATCTCATAAATCAGAACTCAACTGAGAAACCGGCAACTGCATCCGTCCAAATCGTATCCAATAGCAGACCTGTTGTTGTAAACAGCTTTGACTCGATAACTTACAGGGCTATGTTAAAGCTTGATGTCAAGGCAGAGGTTTCGGTTCAAAACGTCGAAGCCGCATCGAGCGGCGAGAAAATGAATCTCGATGCTGTTCTTGGGCCGGCTATGGCCAAAGATATAGCAAAGCCCAATACCGAAGTCGAGATAATGCCTGTTACAGATACGTTTGGAAAAGTTCTCTCCGGGGCTAAGAACGGGCCTTTGTTTGAAACAAAGCTGGCAGGTTCGTTTAAGACCATAGATGAATCTGTGATGAATCAGATTTCCCAGAAGATGCACTCTGCAATAAGGGCCGGGGTTTCTGAAATCAAGATTCAACTGTGGCCGGAATCGCTGGGAGAGGTCAAGCTGAGGATCCGTGTGGAAGGCGATATAGTAGTGGCAAAAATCCAGGTGGAGAGTCAGCAGGTGAAGCAGATTGTGGAAAGCAATCTTCAGTCACTGAAAGATTCTCTCAGCGAGCACAACCTTCAGGCCGGTTCTTTCGATGTCAATGTCGGGAACGGCTGGGGGAAGCAGCCTGGTGAAGCTGGGGAAAGTGGTCGGGATGGCCATAATGTTGTTTCCGCTCCTTCTTCCGGTGAAGAGCAGCAGTCTGGAACATCAGTTGATGTTGCTGTGAAATCCGGTCAGGAAACAGGCCGGAGGTATGGAAATAATACAGTTGAGTATTTCGCATAAATAAAGATCTCAGTTGGAAGCTTTTAGCTGTCAACTGAGATCTGCAGCAGTGAAAGGGGGTGAGTATATGGGATTAAGCATGGATATTGCCAGGCTGATGGCTGGATCGGAGCCTTACACCGCAAGGGCATCGGTCAAGGATGGAACGGTGGATGCTTCGAGCAGCACTGTGACTGGAGACAGGTCAGGCGGTTTGTTTGCTGAGGCGGAAAAGGAGATGGGCAAGGATGATTTTCTGCTTCTTCTGGTCACACAGCTTCGGTATCAGGATCCGCTCAATCCTATGGAAAACACGGAGTTTGTATCGCAGTTGGCACAGTTCAGGTCGCTTGAAAGCAGCTCGAATATCGAGAAAGCAATCGGCAACCTTGATGAGTCATTCAGGAAAACGGTTGATGCACAGAGATACAGTGCCCAATCGATGACAAATGCCAGCGCTGTTTCCCTGATAGGGAAGAGTGTTCGTCTTCAACAAACTACTGTCAATTGGACTGCCAGGGCTGGTGAAACAGAACAGATTCGTGTCCATCTGGGAAATGCGCAGGACGCTGTAGTGGAGTTGATAGACGAGGAGGGAGCCGTTGTAAAAACATTCAAGGCACAGGGAAAGGATTCCACAAACTCTGTTGAACTTCTGTGGGATGGATCCACCGACAGCGGCGGCTATGCTGCAAGTGGAAAGTACACAATCAGGATAGCGGGTCAGGATAAAAATCCCGAGCTGTTTGCGTACGATCAGGATGTGGTTTCAGGGATCAGATTTACCGGTGAGGGAGCGATGGTAAAGGTTTCGGGAAAGGAAATCTCGATTTCAAATATCATGGATGTGTCTGCCACAGGAGCTGGAAGTTCTCCGCTGGATTCACTCTCTCCGTCAACAGCGGTATCGCTTCTGGGTAAAGATGTCCGTATTCGCCGGGAATCGGTTACATATAACGGCCATGATGGAGAGGTATCCTATATCACCGTGAATGCAGATCCGAACCGGAGGATCAGGGTCGATCTGGTTGACAAAACAGGGAATGTCGTGTTTACGGATCACGTTTACACAGACAGCAATGGTATCGGATCGATGTCATGGAACGGGGTAACTGTTTCCGGAGAGTATGCTGAACCGGGACAGTACCGGATCAGGATCGAGGGTCAGGATGACAATCCGGCAGTCTATGCGTTTTACGAGGGAAAAGTCGATGGTATCTCAAATCTAGGTGGGAACTCCAGGTTGAGGGTTGACGGGTATATAGTTGACCTTTCGGATATAATCGACATATCTGAGGCTTCTGACAAGGATGGGAGTGTGATATGAATACTCAGGCGGCAGGAAAGCCATTGGACATGCAGCATCTGATAGCTGCGCACAGAAGCGGTACAGTCACAAGAAGTACTCAGGTTAACACCAGTGCCCCCGGGAACGGGCAGGTAAACCCGGCTCCTTTTTCGGAGGTCTTGAAATCCAAGATCGACGGGATCAGGCTTTCGGCACATGCGGCTACCCGCATAAAAAGCCGGAATATAGAATTGACCCCTGAGATAATGGACAAACTGGAAAAAGCGGTTTCGGGAGCCGCTAAAAAAGGTGCGCGGGATTCTCTGATTCTCATGAAGAATCTGGCGTTTATCGTAAATGTCCCGAACAGAACAGTAGTAACTGCCATGGATGGGAATAGTATCAGGGAGAACGTCTTTACAAACATCGACAGCGCGGTTATTGCGGAATAGTAATGCAGGACCGTTTCCGTGAGAATCGGAAACGGATGCTACAGGGATCGCCGATCGACTGAGGCGGTTTCCTATCCGCAGTGCCTCGCTTATCGGGGAGGCAGTTTATGGTTAGATCTCTTTATTGCGGTATCAGCGGCCTTAGAAATCATCAGATTGCTATGGATGTCACTGGTGCCAATATCGCCAATGTTAACACTGTCGGATTTAAAGCCGGACGAGTTACATTCGAGGAATCTATGGCACAGCTTATTGCAGGTGCTACAAGGCCTGCGGGCAATGCCGGCGGTACAAACCCTTTGCAGATCGGCCTGGGAATGTCGGTTGGTTCTACAGACATAATACTTACTCAGGGTAATCTCCAGACAACAGGTCAGATCACGGATCTTGCGCTGGAAGGAAATGCCTACTTTGTCTATTCAAACGGTGAAGGAAACTTCTTCAGCCGCAACGGTGCCCTGCAGTTTGACGCTCTGGGAAGGCTTGTTCTCCCCACTAACGGATTCAGGCTTCAGGGTATGATGGCTGCTCCGGATGGCAGCTATCCGGCAGGAACCAGTATTGGGGATATAAGAATCCCTTTCGGAGAAAAATCACCAGCCAGAGCTACAACAGAAGTAAGATACGCCTCTAACCTTGATTCCGATTCGGAAGGACTGGGCACTATCACACACTCCAACCGTTTTCTTATACAGGCATCACAGGATTCCACACTCACTGCGCTTTACGATTCGAACGGAAACGATCTTGGAATAGTGGCCGGCGATAACATCATAATATCTATCGCCGGTGAGGAAGAAGGGCTCTTCCAGGTGCAAGAGGGAATGACCGTAGCCGATCTGGCAGGTATGATTCAGACGTATCTTCGTGAAAGAACCGGAGATAACTTTATCTCTGTTCTGCCAAATGGTGATGGTTTGACAGTTGATCTTACAGCATCAAGTGTTACCTCTGTCAATGGATTGCAGATACGCAGTTCAAGAGCCGGATCCAATTCTTATGTGGCCAATGCTCTCGTTTTCCCTCCTTCAATTCTTAATTCTACACCGGTGAGCATTACCGGACTCAGAGCTCCGGCAACAGCCGACAGCCTCATAAGTGAGCTCTATGATGCCAACGGAAATTCTCTGGGTCTCGAACCTGGTGATATTATCCGGATCAATGGCGCTGTGGGCGGAATGAATATCACTCCTGTAAATGTCACTTTTGAATCGCCCGATCCCCTTGACACTTCATCAGTTTCTACGCTCCAGGATCTGGTTACTGCCATACAGGCGGCATTCCGTTTTCCGCAGGACGACGGAACAATCTATGAAAACCCGTCTGTAAGTGTCAACCCTGCCAATACCGATGACGATCGGATTCCGGACGGAGCTATTGTTATCAGAGGACAGCCGGAAAGAGCATTTGGAATAACCGCTCTTTCTATTCAGGCGGTAAACAGCAACAACCAGGCACCTGCCCCG
>DAOTAZ010000235.1:0-5991 GCA_035382965.1 Chitinispirillaceae bacterium
CAAAGGCGACCAGCATACAGAAACACAATACTAATCGACCCGACATAGGTCCTCCTTCTTAAGGTTTAGAATATTTCCCGAATCTAATCCAGATTCTGATAAGAGAAAGAATCCTTACTTTACAATTACTTTTTCAAATTGCCTGATCTTTCCACAATTGATTCTTACCAGATATATTCCTCTTTTCAGTTGTGGAGTATGCACATTTAGCTCCGATCCAGATGCTTTTTCAAGGCTGTAAACCACTCTTCCGGAAAGGTTGTACACCTGCATAGACAGATCCGGTACTTCTCCATATTCTTTTATATAAATTTTTCCACTATTATTGACAATACGTAGATCAGAAAAAGTTTTTCCTTCAAGACCAGTCCTGCTGTCCTGCACAGCCCGCCTCACACCAGTCACACCCTTTCTGTAACTGTCTGTAACCTTCAGTGACCCATCAAGCACATAGGTCATCCCCGGTTCTGTCTCAAATGAACTGGTGATGTTCTTATGCCGCAGGTTACAGTCACCACCGGCATTTGATGTGATAACCGCCCTGGTCACTGCCTTGTTACTCCATGTTACAGTGTCAATCAGGAATCCTCCCCTCGCAAGCAATCCTCTGAATGATCCGCTGCTCCATCTGTCCGGAAGAGCCGGCAGGAAATTGATCTCATTATTATGACTCTGCAGCAGCATCTCATTTACACCTGAAACCGCGCCGAAATTACCGTCGATCTGAAACGGTGGATGTGCATCAAAGAGATTTGGGTAGGTACGGTCGGGCGTAAGAAGCATCTGGATCAGTTTGTAAGCATGATTTCCATCTTCAAGCCTGGCCCACAGGTTCATCTTCCACGCCAGTGACCAGCCGGTAGCCATATCTCCCCGCTGATTCAATGAGGTTTTTGCGGCATTAGCCAGCTCCGGAGTCCCGCGGACACTGATCTGCGCAGAAGGAAACAGCCCGTATAAATGTGATACATGCCTGTGCTGATCATTTGGATTATCCCAGTCCTTGAACCACTCCTGCAACTGACCATGCTTGCCAATCATGCTGGGAGGCAATCTGTTCAATGCAGTTTCAGCCTGCACCCGGAAATCTGAATCGAGCCCAAGAATTCTCGATGCTTCGATTGTATAGTTCAGGATATCACGAGTGATCTGTATATCCATCGTTGGAGCAAAACTCACATCACAGTTCCATGCTCCGGGCTTGTTTTCCGGTGATGCACTGGGGCAGGTACCCAGGTATTTCTTACCGGAAAAGGGCTCTTCAACCAAAGTGGCAAGTAAAAACTCCGCTGCTCCCTTTATAGTCGGATAAACATCAGCCAGAAAATCTTTATCAAGAGTAAAGAGATAGTGTTCCCAGAGATGAGTAGCGAGCCATGCGCCGCCAGTTGGCCAGAAGCCCCACGCACCATCGATCGGAGCAGTCCGGTTCCACAAATCTGTATTATGATGAGCCACCCAGCCTTTGTCAGTACCCCAGTGCTCTCTGGCAGTCTCCTTCCCGGGTGCTGCCATCTGCTTTATCTTCCTCACAAGCGGCTCCAGACACTCCTGAAGATTAGCCGATTCCACCATCCAGTAGTTCATCTCTGTATTGATATTTATGGTGTATTTGCTTCCCCAGGGAGGATTTGTCGACTCGTTCCATACCCCCTGCAGATTTGCAGGCTGTGATTCTCCTCTCGATGAGGAAATCATCAGATAACGTCCGAATTGATAATGCAGACGGACCAGTTGAGGATCATTGGATATCGAAAATCTCTTGATCTGCTCGTCAGTTGTAAGTGTGGAATCGTTTGTCGGTGTACCGGGGTTTATATCTGCTCTGTCAAACAGTTCCCTGTAAGAGCTCAGGTGATCCGCAAGAATGTTATCGTATGTTTTCTGGTTGACATTATTTATGTACGTCTCAGCACGGGTTACCTGATTTGCAGTTACATCATTATAGCTTCTGAAGTTGGTACCTACAGCGACAAGAACTGTAGCGCTGTTTGCCCCGTTGATGTTTATTTTATTGTTTGCCGCTGAAACTGTACCCCCGTCAGTTTTGACTTTTACACGGGTCTGGAATCTGATACCGCTGGAATTGACAGTCACATTCAGCAACAGTAAATCATTGCCGGATGTGGAAAAATTCTTGTTGCCATGAGGGCTGTCCATGGAAACCGCACAGGAAATCTTACCAGGCTGATTTGCCGATAATCTGATGACTATTACCTGATCAGTAAAACTGGCAAAATACTCCCGGGTATAGGTTACCCCTCCCGATGAATACGTAGTTTTAGCTATCGCAGTCTTCAAATCCAGTTCACGGCGATAATTTGACGCGGTGTGTCCGGAAAACTCCAGATAAAGATTCCCAACCGGTTGAAACGCAGCCTGTCCGCCTCCGATCATCGCGTTTACCGCGTTACATGCTCCGGTAGCATCATTGGAAAAAATCTTCTGCCGTGCTTCAGCAAGACGATTGGCGGCACCACTCTTGTTATTGTTTCCGGGAGACATATTCCAGACAGTCGATTCATTCAAACTGATCCTGTCTTTTGCTACGTTTCCATATACCATGCCACCAAGGCGGCCGTTTCCAATCGGCAGAGCTTCCTCGAATTTTGACGCAGCCTCGTCATACCAGAGCGTCAAGTCAGAAAAAGCAGCCACAGACAGGAGCAAAGCCAGTATTATTCCTTTAACAATCATCATGCACACACTCTCCCATTGTGACTACATTTCAGTTCAATCGCAACCGCTATTCAGATTTGGAGATAAAAACTCTGTATCTGAATTATCACCCCGGATAATTCAGATACAGATAAGAACTTTCTGGTTTGAATCAGAATAATTGCTTTCTGATTTTACTCTTAACGGTTTAAAAGTATGAAAGCATTTTCTTTTCAACCTGCCCGTTACATTCGATATTAACCAGATAAATTCCCTTGCTTTTTACAGGAATTGTGATGACGCCGTTAACATTGTTTCTGCTGGTAACCAGCCGTCCATCCGGCTTGTATACAGACGCATTGAATTTGACGCGGCTTGCAGAGGGGCTGATCGCTATATTGCCGTTTGACATCTCTGCTTTAAACCTGTTGATTTCCGGATGTCTGACAAGATTCCTTTCTCCGGTACTTACAGTAAACTGGAGCCAGTTGAGATTCAACAGATACGATGCTCCTCCGGTAAATCGCAGGTACAGATTGTGCTTTCCAGTTATTTTCGTCAGATTGCAACTGACTTCGGTCCATGTCTGCCACCCGCCCGTGCCTTCAACAGTGCAGGAGCCGGCAAGAGTACCATCAGGTTTGTCAAGCCGTATTTCGATGGTACCGCCATTGTTGGCACTTGCGACTCTTGCAACAAAGACGTCTGCACCGTCTCCAAAATCAACATTGTTGTATGCCACATAATCGCCATTCTCAATAAACCCGATATTCTCCCCACCCTCAGAACAGGTTTCCACCTGGATTCCGGACTGAATAGAGTAGTTCTCCGCCTCTATTTTTGTAAAAGCGGATATCGGCTTCGCGGGACCAGTTGAGAGCTTAAGCAGGCCGGTTCCATGAGAAGGAACCGACATGGTATATGAACCTTTAAAACTGCCCCTGTCAGCCTTGGCCCAGAGGTCACGCACAGTTACCTCTCCCGAAAGGCCCACACTGTCAAAATAAACAGTGATATCCCTCGTATTACTGTTTCTGTTTAATAATGCAACTGCCTTTGTAGTCCCGTTTCTGGAGCCAAGCGGTTTACACCAGACCTCAAGGCCACCATTCTGACTTATCCTGGTTCCCTGAATACCTGCGGAGTCCTGGTTTATTGCAATCACTTCTTTGTTAAGCAGGATATTTTTTGTATCCTGTGACATTTTCCTGACATCATGGCCGGCAATCAGCGGAGCAGCCATGATACACCACATGCTCATCTGGGTCCGGTATTCCTCTGTAGTACACCCGCCATTACCGATTTCAAGCATATCCGGATCATTCCAGCCACCCGGTCCGGCATGAGCAGCAAGGCCTGCATTTCCATCAACAGCATTGATTATCCCTCTGAACCAATCATTACCATTGTCCCATTTGTCGGTAATATCACCCGTAGAACGCCATAAATTGCCGGTTTTGGGCATCCAGGGCGCATAACCCCAGGCACAGATGCTGAAAACGATATCCCTGCCGCACTTTGCAAGTGCATCCCTCATCCTTTCGTAATCCGCCTGCTGATTTGAACCATCCGCTGCATCACAATTGTCATACTTTAAATAGTCAACACCCCACTCTGCAAAAGTCCTGGCATCCAGATCCTCTTTCATGTAACTTCCGCTTTGTGTATTAGCCCATTCCATATTGTAGTGATGACATGTTCGATAACCACGGTCACCATATATACCAAACTTCAGCCCTTTTGAGTGAATGTAATCCCCCAGCGCCTTCATTCCATTGGGGAAACGGTCCGGATCAGACCTCAGCTTTCCATCTGCACCACGGGACCTGGCCATCCAGTTGTCGTCAATATTGAGGTATATATAACCGGCATCTTTCATTCCCGATTCAACAATGGCATCGGCAATCTGCTTTATCAGATTCTCGTTTATATTTTCATGAAATATGTTCCAACTGTTCCATCCCATCGGAGGCGTCCTGGCCAGCCCGTTATCCAGAGCCGATACCAGGGAAACAGGACAGGCTCCCAGAAAAACAATTAAACTCATGATACCCGAAACTTTTCTCATCATACTATTCTCCCCCATATTGTCGAAAAGACATATTGAGCGTTGAACATTTTCCGTTTCAAATCTATAATATAAAGCGCATTATAGAAGATTTTGCCTATTTAGAAGGGATATTATGCATTTTCCGTTGAACATGACTTCAACATTCTTCTTTTTTCCCATTCCCCTCTCCCCAGCATGTTCCCTGTGGCTGTTTCCATTGTTTTCCCTGCAGCTCAACTGTTCGCAGAATTTTTCTGTTCGCTCATAGCCGTTTCTTTTAACTCCTTTTAATTCATCGTGTTAGTAATTTTTTTGTTCGCAATTTTCTTAATCTTACCAGCATTTTTCCTCCCAGCACAGCACTTTTTTGCTTATATTATCCCATATATGAAAACCGGAAAATTCAACATCTTCCTTTACACCGATTATCACTCTCTTCTGAAAGACTACTACTCTTTTCAGAAAAAATCATCTAAATCATTCTCCTTCCGTTCCTTTGCCGCAAAAGCCGGTGTTTCTCAAAGCATGTTCAAAGACATCATTTCCGGCAGACGACGGCTCAGCCTGGCAGTGATGAAAAAGTATGCTGCAGCCATGAATCTGACACAAAGGGAAACGGAATACTTCGGCGCCATCGTACAGTTTGTCAATTGTAAAACAAACTATGAAAAAAACCTCCATTTCACCCGTATGCAGCGCCTGCGGCGGGATTGCGACATAAAAATCCTGGATGAGAGCCGGTATGAGTTTTTCCGGAACTGGTATCACAGCGCCATACGTGAACTTGTGACACTGCCGGATTTCAGGGAAGATTATGACTGGATCGCAAAAAAATGTATCCCGGCTATAACTGCCTCACAGGCCAGAAAGTCGATTGAAACGATGCTGAGACTGGGAATCCTGCGCCGCGATCCTGACAGGAAACTTCAGCCTGCCGACCCGATGATCTCCTCTGAATATGAAATGAGATCTCTTATCCTGAGGAATTTCCACTCCGAGATGCTCTCTCTTGCGAAAGATGCACTGGAGCGTTTTGAACCCCGGCAAAGAGAAATCAGCTCTCTTACATTTGGCTTATCACATAAGTGTTATGAACGCATAAAGGAGCGGATCAGATCGTTTAAAGAGGAATTGATGGCTATGGTTCTGGAAGATACCGACAATTCTGAAATGGTTTGCCAATGCAACTTTCAGCTCTTTCCATTGACAGAAAAAACAGAAGAAAAATGGGAGACTCAATGATAAAGATTCTTGCGCTGCGGAAGAATTCATCGGGAGTATCC
>DAOTAZ010000236.1:0-3792 GCA_035382965.1 Chitinispirillaceae bacterium
GTATAACTTTTTTCATGATATCTTCATGGAGCAGTATTTAAATTAGTTTTGTGTCTGAATTAGCCTGCATTTCCTGCGTTTGATTTGGTAAAAATAAGAACTTTGAAAAAAAATTCCCCTGGTTAAGTCCAAATAAATCTTTTCTGAATACTGAACAATCAGGGAAGCTGAATAGAGATGAAAATAGGTCATTTTGTTGATCGGAAGCAATCACAGTGGAGACATGAAAGATGAAGAACAGATTTCCCGGATTCTTGTTGCTCTTTCTTTTGCCATTTTCCCTTTTTTCCCAGAATGCTACAGAGATAGTGCGGAAGGCTGATCAGGTTCTCCATGGTGAATCCAGTATTTCAGAAATCACGATGACCATAGTAAGACCACAGTGGTCACGTCAGGTTTCAATGAAGGGCTGGAGTAAGGGGGATGACTATTCTCTTATTCTGATCACAGCTCCGCCACGAGACAAGGGAACTGCTTTCCTGAAAAGGGAGAAGGAGGTATGGCAATGGGTTCCATCTATCAATCGAACAATAAAGATTCCTCCATCTATGATGGGGCAGTCCTGGATGGGGTCTGATTTTACCAATGATGATCTGGTCAGGGAGGCTTCGATAGTGAATGATTACGATCACAAGCTGCTGCCCGATACATCAATCGATGGTACCGCTGTATATAGAATAGAGATGATCCCCAAACCTGATGCTCCGGTTGTGTGGGGAAGGGTTGAGGCATGGATCGGCAAAGAGGATTATATAGAACGCAAAGTTTTCTTCTATGATGAAACCGGTTTGCTTATCAACACTATGACACTCTCTGGCATTAAAGAGATGGGCGGCAGAAAAATACCGACGAAACTGGAGATGGTGCCTGCTGACAAGAAGGGACACTCAACTACTCTGGAGTATAAAGATATAAAGTTTGATGTTCCGATAGAGAATTCGTTTTTCTCCCTCCAGAATCTAAAGCAGGTAAGGTAAGGATGTCAATGTACCTGGTGATGGCTTTCCGAAATCTCTGGAGGAATTCACACCGGACACTTATCACCACTGCATCGGTGTTTTTTGCAGTAGTGCTGGTGCTTTTCACCCGTTCAATGCAGCGTGGTACCTATGAGCATGTTATCCGCACATCACTAAGGACTTCTACGGGTTTTCTTCAGGTACAGGCTCCTGAATTCCGGGATAAAAGATCTTTGGAGAACAGTATGGAACTGGATGAGAGCCTGATTAAAAAGGCACTTGCTATAAAGCATGTCACTCATGCGGTGCCAAGGATAGAGTCATTCGCTCTGGCTTCAACAGGTGAGGATTCCAGAGGTGTAATGATAACAGCAATTGCCCCCCCGCAGTGAGGACCGGATGAACAACCTCTCGGAGAGAATAACCGATGGACGGTTTCTTGAGAGCGGAGACAGGGGTGTTCTTGCCGGTGCAAAGCTTGCCGAATACCTTTCCCTGAAAGTAAATGACAGTCTGGTTCTTATCAGTCAGGGGTATCATGGAGCAAGTGCTGCCGGAATTTATCCGGTAATCGGCGTAGTCGATCTGCCGGTTCCTGATCTTAATGCAAATGTGGTGTATATGCCGCTTGAAGAAGCGCAGTGGTTCTTTGCCATGCCCGGCAGAGTCACATCGCTGGCTGTGATGATCGATGATGCGGACAAACTGGGAGAAGTAAAGGCGGAGGCAGGGGATATTTTCTCAGGTGATTATGTTGTACTTGACTGGAAGGAAATGCTTCCGGAGCTGGTCCAGTTTATCCAGATTGACAATGCCGGAGGGGTGATAATGCTTGGCATCCTGTACCTGGTTATCGGATTTGGCATCTTCGGCACTGTGATGATGATGTCAGCGGAACGGAAGAGAGAATTTGCGGTATTGATTTCAATCGGTATGAAGAAGTGGAGACTCAATCTGATGGTTTTTCTGGAGACGGTTATCATCGGGTTGATGGGTTCGATTGCCGGGATGCTGTTTTCCATACCATTGCTTCTTTACATGAAGGGACATCCGATCAAACTGACCGGAGATGTTGCAGAGATGATGATAAGGTATGGATTTGAACCGCTGATACCTTTTCTGGTTGAGCCATCAATTTTTATAAACCAGACTTTGACTGTTCTGGCTATCTCTATTCTGGCCAGCCTTTATCCTCTGTGGTCAACGGAAAAAATCAAAGTGTCTGATGTTTTGAGAGCCTGATTGGAGTAATGATGCTTCTTTCCATTGCCTGGAAGAATATCTGGAGAAACAAGACACGCAGTCTGATAATCATGACTGCCATCGCGCTGGGACTCTCAGGAGGACTTATCTCCATGGCAATTAACGTTGGTATGGTTGATCAGATGGTAAAGTCCGCGATTCTTACCTGGTTGTCTCATATTCAGATACATAATCCCGGATTTGCCAGGGACAGGGATACCGATTTCACGGTTCCCGATGCCATGAAATTGACGGATGGCATTGGCCAAATAGGTGGTGTGCATGCAGCATCACCGAGAGTGGTTGTTACCGCGATGGCTTCATCGCCAGTGACAGCTACCGGGGTTCAGATATTTGGTATAGAGCCAGCCAGAGAAGCAGATGTTTCTGTAATAGACCAGTCGATAAGGCAGGGAACTTACTTCAAATCAAATTTCAGGAATCCGGTTATAATAGGGGAAAAACTCTCAGAAATTCTTGATATAGGCATCGGGTCAAAACTTGTATTGACATTTCAAAATGACTCCGGGGAGATAACCGGGGGAGCATTCAGGGTGGAGGGAATATTTAAAACTGTTTCCTCGGATTTCGACAAGGGCAACGTATTTGTAAAAGCGGGGGATCTCTGGCGGTTGCTGGGAGCCGATTCCATCTATCAGGAAATAGCTGTGCTTCTTGAGAACAGTAATGCTCTTGACTCGGTACAAAGTCGGATAAAACTCCTTGCACCTGAGATGAAAGTTGATACCTGGAAGACTCTGGCTCCTGAGCTTGAGTACTCAACTGAGGTTATGGGATCTACTCTTTACATTTTCATGGCGGTCATTCTTCTTGCTCTTGCCTTTGGAATAGTAAATACAATGCTTATGGTGGTTCTTGAGAGAAGAAGAGAGCTCGGTGTGCTAATGTCTGTGGGGATGAGCAGAAAGAGTGTGTTCTGGATGATAGTTCTTGAGACTGTGGTTTTGTCAGTGACAGCAGCATTTTGCGGGATGCTGATTACTGCGGTGGCGATGTTGATTTTATCAAATACCGGCATAAATCTCTCTTATTTTGCTACAGGACTCCAGGAGTTTGGAGTTAGCGAGATCCTCTATCCTCTTCTTCCCTGGAGTATGTATTTCATTCTTACTGCAATGGTAATTGTGACCGCAGTACTGGCTGCTGTTTATCCTGCTTTGAAGGCAATCAGGCTCAGGCCGGCTGAGGCGCTGAGGATGTGAAAGGTGGTCTTCTTTATGACTGTTATAAAGGCTGTAGGGTTAAGCAAAGAGTACCATGAGTCAGAGGTTCCTGTGAAAGCATTGAATGGTGTCGACCTCGATATTGATGCCGGGGAGTTTACTGCTATCGTAGGCCCTTCAGGATCGGGGAAAAGTACTCTTCTGAATCTGATCGGAGGACTGGATTCTCCTACAAGCGGCAAAGTGATTATCGACGGGACAAGTCTTGATACATTATCAGGCAGCAAGTTAATAGAATTCAGACTTTACAATATCGGATTTGTCTTTCAGGCATATAATCTTGTGCCTGTCTTGACTGCTCTGGAAAATATTGAATTTATAATGCTGCTTCAGAAGAAAGACAAGGT
>DAOTAZ010000236.1:3892-5982 GCA_035382965.1 Chitinispirillaceae bacterium
AGGCTCAGGCTGTTTTCCGGCAGATTTTTCCCGGACAGTCTTTCTGGCGTTGTGGAAGCGTGGGCAGAAAGGGAGAGAGGGTATGTGGATCTTGAGAAAGTCTGGCCTTCTTTGCTTTTAGGAGAGATCGATCGCGCTTTTCTCGCAATTTCCACAGGAAACCTTTCGATTACTCTGGGACGTCAAAGAATAAACTGGGGAACAAGCTTTATCTGGAATCCTAATGACTGGTACAATACCTATAATTTCCTTGACTTTGATTACCAGGAGCGTCCGGGAACAGATGCATTACGTATTCAGTACTACACCGGTGTGACATCTGTAGCCGAAATAGCTCTTCAGGCTGCAAAAGAGCAGAAAGACAGAACTCTGGCGGCAATGTACCGCTTTAATATCTTCAGCTATGATCTGCAGTTTCAGGGGGGACTTTTCGGTAATGATGCGGCAGCGGGATTTTCCTGGGCAGGGCAGATCGGGGGAGCGGGTTTCAGGGGAGAGGCGGCTTTTTATTATCCGGTAATCAATGTTGAGAGCTGGAATGAGTATATAAAAACAGTGGCTGTGATGTCGGTTGACTATACAGTCCCCAATTCTCTTTTCCTGCATCTGGAAGCTCTTTACAATAGATATGGAACACGGGGCGATATTCTGGTTTCTGCAGCTTATATAGATAACATTTCCGCTAAAAACCTTCTCCCATCGAGATTCGGTCTGTTCGGGGAAGTCTCTTACATGTTCACCCCGCTCCTGACCGGCAGCTTTGCCGCATCGATGAATCCCGATGACCTTTCTTTTTATCTGGCACCCGGGATACAGTGGTCCGTTTTCCAGAATCTGGATTTTTCCGCTGTAGCCCAGCTCTTTTTTGGTGACGATTTTACTCTTTACGGTGATTCCAATCACCTGCTTGCCTTTACTTTCAGGTGGTCATTCGGATCTTAATACTGAGTGAGTATACATACTCAGCTCTGATACTGCTTTTACACCCATAACTGAAATTTTAAAATGACAAGTAGCCATAACAGAGAAGAAACATTAACTATAATCGGTTGCGGTGGTTTTATCGGTTTACATATTCTGGAGAGAATTCTCAGCACAACCGGGCTGTTTGTTTACGGTTTTGACATCGATTCCCGCAAAATAGAACACCTTCTGGGAAATCCCAGGTTTGAGTTCCGGAAAACAGATATGTATGACCGGTCTGTCACAGAGTGTATTTCCAGAAGCAGTACGGTGATCGCTCTGGCCGGGTATTGTAATCCATCTCTTTACAACACAGTTCCTCTGGAGGTGATAGATTCCAATTTTACGTCATATCTCAATCTGCTTAAATGCTGCTGCGGGCATAAAAACAGGCTGATTTATTTTTCAACCTCCGAAGTATATGGAAAAACGGCGGCTGCTGCGTCAGGAAAGCCGGGGAGTGATGAGAGAGAAAGGCTCAGAGAGGACAGCAGCCCTCTGATACTTGGTCCAGTCAGGGCCCAGAGATGGAGTTACGCGGCATCCAGGCAGATGATGGAGCGGATGATTTACGCCTATGGATTCGAGAAAGGGCTGGATTATACCATAATCCGGCCTTTCAATTTGATCGGCCCCGGAATGGATTATCTTCCTGGTGTGGATGGAGAGGGGATTCCGGGGGTGTTTGCCTGTTTTATGGAAGCGCTTCTTAAAGGTAAACCACTGAGACTGGTTGGCGGGGGAGTAAACAGAAGATGTTTTACATTTATAGATGATGCTGTGGATGCGGTGATGGCAGTACTCGGGATGCCGCTTGAATCGAACCGTGAAATATTCAACATCGGCAATCCGAAGAATGAAATCACGATCAGGGATCTTGCAACTCTGATGATAAGAATTTACAAAGAGATTCGTCCCGAGCTCTCAGGGAAACTCTACGATATTAAACATGTCAATCCGGTTGACTTCCACGGTCCTGGGTATGAGGACTCAGGCAGGCGCATGCCTGATATAAGCAAGGCATTCCAGAAGCTGAAGTGGGTTCCGAAAACAAGACTTGAGGATGCGCTGCGTATTACCATAAAAGCTTATATCGATCAGTATGAAAACAAGCTATTATAATCTTT
>DAOTAZ010000237.1:0-5850 GCA_035382965.1 Chitinispirillaceae bacterium
CCCTTGACATGGTTCAGGTATCGATTCAACCATACCAGTGCTGAGTCAGGTTTCTGAAGGTAAAAACGATAGAGAAATGCCATGTTTTTTAATACCGCCGGATCTTCCGGTGCTATACTGTAAGCTTCTCTGAGTTCTGATTCTGCTTCCGTTAACCTGTCCATCTTCACAAGCAAGGATGCCATACCCAGGATAATCTGGAGATTTTTTGGATCGAGGCTCAATGCCTCCTCAAACTGGTTTTCAGCTTCAGCGAACCAGCCCTTTTCCCTGTAAACGACTCCCAGGAAGTAGCGGGCTTCTGCTGATGAGGGATCTCTCCTGATCGCCTCCTTGAAATCATTGAGTGCATTCTCAATCTCCTCCCCCTTGAGCCAGTCATCCGAATCAAGCCCGTACTCACTCCAGCTTTGAATGTCCTGCTTTTTCATGCTTGCCGCAAGCCAGATTTTACCCCTGAGAAGAAAATACCCGGGGCGATCAGAACTGATCCTTTCTGAAAGAGCAAAAGCTTCATTAATTTTGCCCCTCTTCAGGTATTTTTCCGCGTTTACTATTGATGGTGAATAGGTTCTGGAGATATGTCGGATTACAAGAAACCCGAAAAACAATATACAGGCGAGAACAAACCCGATTATAAGGATAAGCAGAGAAGAAAGGCCTGATTGCCCTGATTGATCAGTTTTCTTCATCTGCCTTACTCTGTACATGATCCATTACCAAGAGAGAGACAATACTCTCTATCCTGTATCTGGTGAACCATTCCGCTATACAGACACTTTCATAGCATCGAGAAATTCTTTCTCAGAATCAAACGTCTTGATAAGACGGTTTATACCCACCATCTCCAGAACACGTCTGACCTGATTATCTTCTGCAATTATATACACCGAGCCATTATTCTGCTGAACATCACAGAGACAGTGTATAAATATGCTTATTCCCGAACTGTCCAGATAAGTTGTACGCTCAAGGTTGAAAACGAAGTGATGATGTCCCTGTTCAATCATACCGGATATTGCATCATCAAGAGTTTTGTTGGAGACCACATCAATATTGCCGATAATGTGTATCATCTTGAAATGGCCCTTTTCTTCGATTTCATATTTCATGCTGTTTCTCCTCCGACCACAGACCTTGATTATTTGAATTAAATGATTTTTATACTTTTAATTATGGGAAAAGGTTTTTGGCCTTTATCTTCCTTTTAATAGATTACCATAATTTTAAATACAAAGAAAGGGTTTAATACTCATTTACCCTGCAGCTCATTATCGATTTCCCTTTCGAAGAAGAGATGAACACAGGCGAGTCCGTCCTCTATCAAAGTATCCTTTAAATACCATCCCTGTCTGATCATCTCTGCTGCTACGGCTTCCACCTCATCGAAAACCTTTTTGGGATCCCGTTTAAAGCCTATCTTTACAATTCTTTCAGTACTCTCCAGCATCAGTATCAGCCATTATTACCAGTTTCTGTCGTCGTAAGCAGGTTTCACCTTTGGAATCTCCTCAAGCATCCTGGAGATAGCCTGATTCAGAAATTCAGTATCCTGGATATCACTGCCTGAACAGATTCCGCTTACCGTTTGACGCCATACCGGTTCTTTTGTCCTGCAATCCCAAAGTTCTGTTTCCAGTTCGAGCCGTTTACGTGATGCACCATCAAATGATTTTATGCTGATACCGCTCCTGAGCCTGTTTACAAGATAGTAATCGCATTCAATTGCGTTCCATACAGAGTCTGATGTCTGAAGAGCGATCATATCGCATTTAGAAAGCTGATCATAGAACGTTTTAAGAGATTCCATCCCCAGCTTGCCGATAATCTTATTCTGCACCTCTTCTACAGAAGTAAACTTCAGATCCCTCCTCAGTTTTCTGGCATTTTCCAACTGTCTGAAAGGCTTTAAGGAACCGCTTGTATCAGTTCCATCAATTCCCAAAAACGGGCACATCCCGATCGTTCTGTCACCCAGATCTCTTCCGGAAAAACTCTCCCGGCTGTACTGATTATTTGAAATAAAACCACACCTGGAAGGGCTGCAGAATAGTATCAATGCCGAAAGAGCCAGAATTACCGGAATGAAATGTCGCATCTAAGCAAAAACCCTATCCTGAATATCACTACCTGATGAAAATACACGTTTGGAGTGGAAGTGTAAAGAAACGAGTGTAGGAGTGTACGAAGATACGAGAGCACGAAAGAACGAGGACACGAAGACACGAAAGTATGGGGTATGAGAGTACGAAAGGACAAGGGAACGAGAGGTTGAGAGGGATGTTGGTATAAGGGTGATTTACAGTTTTTCCACTTACGTAAACTTTGGGAGTTGATACTGATTCTTTTTGATGGTATAATCTGAATTTGGATATTTTTTTCACAGATTTGGATATGCCGGCGACTAAAAAGACAAAACAAGAGATTATCGACGAGCTTGAACAGGTTCGTCTCGAACTTCAGGGCCTGGTTGACAAACTTGATAACAGTGAGTCGAAACATCAGTCTTGAGGAAGCGATTTTCCAGAATGCCTCCGAAGGAATCATTGTTACTGACAGCCAATACAGGATTTTAAAAGTTAACCCCGGTTTCACCCATATAACAGGCTACTCTCCCGGGGAAGCTATCGGTAAAAAACCATCGATGTTGAAATCTGACAAGCACGATCATGATTTTTACAGAAATCTTTTTCTCCAGCTTGAACAGACCGGAAAATGGCAGGGCGAGATCTGGAACAGGCGTAAAAACGGGGAAATCTATCCACAGTGGCTAACAATTGTAGCACTCGGATCACTGAGTGCCAGGAACGGGTACCTGGGGATATTTACAGATATCACCCGTTATGTTAACAAAGATATCCAGATAAATAACCATGCCTATTATGACCCGCTGACAAGTCTCCCCAACCGCCATCTTCTGCATGACCGTCTCTCTTTTATGGTAAGCCACGCAAAACGCAACCAGACGCTCATGTCCGTTCTTCTTCTTGATATCAACAGATTCAAGATTATCAATGACACTCTGGGGTTTGGAGCCGGTGACCTTCTTCTTCAAACCATAAGCACCAGGATCAAGTCCTGTCTCAGGGATGTTGATGCGGTGTTCAGGCTGGGAGATGATGAATTCGCGATTGTTCTCGAGGAGATTGCGCAGCCGCAGGATGCCGCAAGGGTAGCCAAAAGAATCCTGGCAGTCTGCTCCCTTCCATTACAACTCTCTGATCGTGAGCTTTATGTCACCGCAAGTATAGGAATCAGCATCTTTCCCAATGATGGTGAAGATATGGAGGTGCTGCTGAAGAATGCTGAGGCGGCAATGAACCGGGCAAAGGAAATGGGGATAAATAATTACCAGCACTACAAACCCACCATGAATGCCCGTGCTTTCGAACAGCTTACTGTCGAGCATAACCTTCGGAAAGCACTGAAAAATAACGAACTGATCGTTTATTATCAGCCGCAGATAGACCTGGCAACCGAAAAAATAATCGGAGCCGAGGCACTTCTGAGGTGGAAGCAACCCGACCTGGGGATGATCTCCCCTGCCCAGTTCATCCCGATAGCTGAGGACACAGGTTTGATTCTGCCCATCGGAGAATGGGTGCTGAAAACCGCATGTCTCCAGGCAAAAGGATGGCTCGATTATGGCCGGAAGATCGTAATCGCAGTCAACCTCTCCGCCCGTCAGTTCCAGCAGCAGGATCTTGTCTCTACAGTAAGCAGAGTGCTGCAGGAAACTAACCTTCCACCACAGTATCTCGAACTTGAGATAACTGAAAGTCTGGGTATGAAAAACCCGGAACTTACTCTCAAGACTCTTCATGAACTAAAATCAATGGGGATCCATATATCGATCGATGATTTCGGTACCGGGTATTCTTCACTGAGCTATCTCAAAAGATTTCCCATCGATACACTTAAAATCGACAGATCGTTTGTTATGGATATCCAGACTGATGCCAATGATTCAGCTATCGTTCTGGCTATCATCGCCCTGGCACACAGCCTCAAGCTCAAGGTAATAGCCGAAGGCGTAGAGCAGAGACATCAGGCACAGTTTCTTCTGGAGCATGGATGCGAGATGGTGCAGGGATACCTTTACAGCCCTCCTGTAACCGGAGAGGAATTCAAAAAGTTAATTGCCAGGGAATCCTGAAAGAGAATAGTAATCGAAAATTCACAGGCGGAGCGGTTTACCGTTTAATCAAGTGCAGATCGCCGGACAAAAACCCTTTCGGCGTTTTCGTATGTTATTCTGGCTATTTCCTGAGGGTCAACACCTCTGATCTCAGCAATTCTCTCTATAACATTTATCATGTTGCAGGGTTCATTAACTCCCTCAACACCATAAGGAGGAATATCCGGGCTGTCACTCTCCACCAGAAGCCTGTCAAGTCTGGTCCTTTTAACCGATTCCTGAGCCTTTCTGTTTCTTTCAAATGTAACTGAGCCGGAAAAAGAGATGAAAAAACCAAATTTCACTAATCTATCAATAAGCTCTGCAGAACCGGAGTAAGAATGAATAACTCCTTCCTGACACACACAATCTTTCTCTTCAAAAAGAGAGATCAAATCTCCCCAGGCTTTGCGGCAGTGAATCGATACCGGACGATTATATCTGGCTGCAAGTTCTATCTGAGCAGAGAAAACATCCAACTGTTCCGATTTGTCCTTTCTGTCAATTACATGATCCAGTCCGATCTCCCCTACTGCCGCTGATGGAAAAGAAACAAGCATCTCCTCGAGTTTGAAGAGCCATTTTTCACTTCTCTCATCTATATACCAGGGATGAAGTCCGAAAGCAGGAATCAGAATCGGAAACTTTTCAGATAATCGTGCTACATCATCCCAGTCCTCTTCTGTTGAACCGCAGCAGAGGATCTTTTTAACTCCAGCTTTTTCCGCGCGGTCAATTACAGAAGAAATATCATCACCAAGGCGTTTGTCCTGAAGATGGCAGTGGGAGTCGAAAAGGTCCATGGAGGAGAAAATAATATTCACTGCAAGGGAAGTCTTTTAAGGAAGGTAATCAAAAGACTCCACATTAAAAGAAAAACCTGAAAAGGTGAGTTTAAATCCCGGCTGAAAGCTTAGGTGAAGAAACAGACCATAGTTTAATCCTTCTTTCCGATTATCACCGATGTTAATCGAAAAAAAAGATTTCTCCTCGAAGACTCGTCGAAATGACAAACCAGCTTATTTTTTGTGAAATGATAAACAGGTTTATAATTTCGATACCGATTCCGATTCCGATACCGACCCGAACTTTTACTGCAGCTTAGTTGGATTGTTTTCTCACGAAGCCTTATAAAGCCCGCTCTCCGCTCTCACAATCTCCAGTGTCTGAATCGGCTTGAAATTAAGCCCGTAGATCGTTGCGACCACTTCCCGGTCCATCACGTTGAGCATTCCGAATGTGGGAGGCATGTTTTTGTCAAGAGGTCCTTTAAGATGTCCCGGATTCATGAAGAGCCGTCCGTCTTCAAGCTCCAGTTTCCAGTGGTGAGTATGTCCAAACAGGATGATGTCTGATTTGGTAATATCATCGTCGGTAACATCCTTTTCGTAGCTGTGCACCAGCATAACTGTCAGTCCAAGCACCATTTCAAAGGTTTTTGCCTGGAGAGTGCCGTCTTTATACCGCTGATCGTAGATACCTGGCACCTGAACGATCTCCAGGAAACGGTCACCCAGATCAGATACATCATCGTAATCATCACCCAGATGATACAAAGCAGCGATCTTCTGCCGCTCAATCATCCAGTCCACTACATTGTTCAGATACTCCCTGTTCCGGTGAGTATCACTCACAATTCCTATTTTCATAAAAACCGCGCCTTTTTAGTGTTG
>DAOTAZ010000238.1:0-5835 GCA_035382965.1 Chitinispirillaceae bacterium
TGTGTGAATCATTTAAAAATGAACTGATCAGCACCGGACACAAATTTAACGTTAATGTAATGACACTTTTTTACTGGGAACACCGTCTTGGTAACTGGGGGGCAACAAAAAATTCGGAGTGTCTCATCGCAATAGAAAAGATTGATCCTTTTGACAGCCATTATTTCTATGAGACACTGTTAGGTGTAGATGAAAAGTATAGAAGTGCAGAAAGAGCACTTTGCCCGTTGTTTAAAAAGATCATAGAACACATGTGGCTGGAACTGCTTAAGGAACCGGTTAATCCGGAGAGAACTGTGAAGGGTAAAATAAAGAGGATCTTGAAGAGTCTGGGTGTTTTCAGCCTTCTGAAAGAGATAAAGTACCTTTATCTTTCATTTCGACAATCTTCAATATGAATGTTTATTTGCTTTGATTCTGATACCAATCCGACATCGGACTCTAAAGAGGACAGTCAAGCTGGTTGAGCAGCAGTAGAGGCAAACTGAATATCATAAAAGTATTTGTATTTTTTATTCAAGGCGATCAGTTCATTGTGAGTTCCACGTTCAACAATTTCACCCGACTCAAGAACCAGTATCAGATCGGCATGTCTGATTGTCGAGAGGCGGTGGGCCACTACCAGTGCGGTTCTGTTCTCTATGAGATTATTTATTGCTGCCTGAACCAGCCGTTCCGATTCTGTGTCAAGTGCCGATGTCGCCTCATCGAGAATAAGCACGGGAGGGTTGCGCAGAAGTGCTCTGGCGATAGATAGCCTCTGCCTCTGACCTCCTGAGAGCATGACACCCCGTTCTCCTATTATTGTGTCAAGTTTATCCGGCATTTTTTCTATAAACTCCCAGGCATTGGCCGCATTTGCGGCTGAGATAACCTGATCCCTTGTTGCGTTTGGAAGGCCGTATACAATGTTGTTATATATAGTATCATTGAAGAGAACGGTTTCCTGGGAGACGATTCCGAAAAGCTCACGCAGACCGGCCAGATCCATATCACGCACATCGATACCGTCAATAGTGATACTTCCAGTGTTGATTTCGTAAAATCTGGGAAGAAGATCCAGGATGGTACTTTTTCCCGCACCGCTTGAACCTACCAAAGCGACAACTGATCCCTTATCAATATTAAAGCTTACATTGTGCAGAACAGGTTTTTCTGTTCCGGGATAAGTGAATCCGACATTTGTAAAGGTAATTCTACTGGAAAAAGAGGGTATATTCTCCGGTTTCAGAACAGTGAGTTTTTCTTCGGATTTATCTAACACATCAAACACTCTTTCAGCGGCAGCGAACCCTCTCTGAAGTGTGCTGTTGATCGCTCCAAGTGATTTCAGCGGTGTAAATGTCGAGAAGAGGAATATGAGGAATCTCACAAAATCCTCTGCTCCGAAATTGCTTGCGGACAGTACTTCTCTTCCTCCGTACCACAGAAGAATTATCACCACAACTACTCCCAGACTCTCTGTAAGAGGACTGGAGATTGCTCCTACTGATGTTGACTTATAGGAGTGATGTGTGAAGCGTTGGTTTTCTTCTTTGAATTTGATATTTTCCTTATCGTTCATGTTGAACATCTTCACAACACGGACTCCGCCGATTGTTTCGTGAAGAATAGACATGAGTCCGGCCATGTATTCAAGAGATCTTTTGCTTCTGCGGCGGACTGCTTTTCCGACAGCCGCGATCATATAACCGAGGATAGGGAATATTATAAAAACAGCCAGTGTCAGTCTGGTGTTTATTATAAAGAGCATGGCGATAAAAAAGATAAGCCGCATCGGTTCAACAAAGATCTTGTCAAATGTACCGGTCATCGATGCGTTTATACTCTGGACATCGTTGAGTATAAGAGAAATGATGTTGCCTGACTTTGTACGGTCGTAATAGGTCACAGGGAGTCTTAATACATGGTTGAAAAGCTGGTTTCGCATGTCACGTACTATAACCAGGTTCAGTTTAGCCATGACAAGGGCTTTTATATATATCAGGAAGTTTTTCAGAAAAAAAGTCGCAGCCATCAGGCCGCAAACCACCTTGAGTGAATCAAAAGGTGAATCCCGCTTTATTAACTGATATGTCCAGTATTTGAGAATTTCATTGATATTATCTAAAGAAATTTTCGGAGGGGACAAGACAGCGGCACTGGCAGGCTCGAAGAGCGTCTGGATCAGGCTTGCGCCAAACCAGAGCGACAAGGCCTCAAAATTAACAACTAAGAAGGAAAGGGTAATCGAGAGGAAAAACCATTGCCAGTAAACAGCCAGATAGGCCAACATTCTCCTGTATAAAGTAATACTGCCTTTTTTCATTTCAATACCGGAGCAGGATCCTGTTGCCTTTAATTATGCGTGCTGTTCTTTTTTTGATGATTGATCCCAGACAAGTATGGAACCGCAGCTCTGACACAGAGTGAGTTTGGTTCCCCGCTTGATCTCGTTATAGAGTTGAGGTTCGAGAACCTTGAAACATACCGTACAGGTACGGGAATCGGATACAAGGCTGAGAGCACGTCCGGTTTTTCTCTTTTTACGGATCAGATCATAAGTCCGGAGCAGATGCTTGTTGATCTTTGGAGAAACTGCGTCTCTTTCTACCATAATTTTGCTTATTTCAGAGTCGATTTTTCCAATCTTTTCCTTCAGCTCCGCGATTTTAGGCTCATTTTCAGCCTTGATCCTTTCGTACTCTTTTTTACTTTCCTCTACTGATGCCTTAAGTTTTTCGATCTCGTTTTCCAGGTTTTTCCTTCTGGTTTCCGCACTGTTTATAATATTCTTATGAGTTTCTATCTCAGCATGCACAGCATCATATTCGCGGTTTGTTTTGATTGAGTTGAGTCTGCTCTGGCTTTTTTCCAGGGATTCATGGGCCTTTGAAATCTGCTCTTCGAAAGAACTTTTTTCGGACTCAATTTTTTTAAGCTTTGCTTCTATGTTCTCAAGATCGGTTTTTGCTTTGCTAATCCCATTCTCAAGCTCTGCTACTGCTGAAGGAAACTGTTCCTGAGAAAGTTCCTGTTCACGGATACGAAGATCTATCTCCTGAAGTTGAATCAAATACTCTAAATCCTCAATCATAACGCCTCCATAGAATTAGCCGGAAAACAAAAAAAAAGCACCTCCCTAAGGTGGTGCTTTTATATTCGATCAGAGGGTTTTTGTTTAACAGAAATGTGTTTACTGCAAACTGAATGAGTTTGCAAAATCCCTCCTTACCTGAAATTTGTGGGCCCACTAGGACTCGAACCTAGGACAAACGGATTATGAGTCCGCTACTCTAACCGACTGAGTTATGGGCCCTGATAATTATTAAAAAATAATTCCGGAAGGGTCAGGTGGGCAAGCTACTTTTGTTTACTTGTTTTACGTGTGTATACTTGAAAGTCTGTGACTTAATTCTAAGTGCTTTTTCATCTCAGAATTATTTGCTGCAAATAAAATAAGCCATCTTCTTCTGGTGACTAAAAAAAATTAAAGTTTTCACCGAAGCTGCCGATATTAATAATAGGGCATGTTAGAACACCGGGAGGTGCAAGATGTCTGTGACAGGTGTTGAATCGTCAGGCAGACGTGTTGAAAGGGTACAGAACGAAAGACGCGCTGAGGAAGCGAGAACGGCTGAACAGCGCAGTCGAAGTGAAGAAGACCAGCGAACACGTCGCTCTACGGAATCAGGACGAGGTGAAAACATGGATGTTACAGCCTGATAAACCTGGGCACAATACCTGGATTGTTATGATTGAAGGCAGGGTGAGTGTGGTGACTCACCCTGTTCTTTTTTTATGCCCGAATAGAAATCATAGAAGTTGCTCGATATCCATGGAGAGACCCTGGGTCTGAGCAGAGGTGAGTGCGGCATTGCTCCCAAGAACTACAGTGGCTGTCGGCTTCGCATCCAGAACCGCTCTTGCTGCTTTTGCAAGGGAGTTTGAGTCTGCACTCATTATTGCCTCTCTAAGCTGCTTCTTAAATTCCCTGGTGTTACCGATCAAAAGATCAACGGTTTCACCCAACCCCTGGGAGTGAGGCGGCTGCGGAGCATCGATTCTGCCTATTGTTCCTATGATACTTTGATCCACTTTATCGGAAGACAGTCCTGAGGCGACAACCTCCAGTCCCTTCTTGAAATGCTCGATTGTGCTCGTGATATTTGGATCGCGGTAAGAGGAACAGGCAAATATCGGATGAGAGATAGACATAAGGGATGATCCTCCATAAGCTCCCCCTTCCACCCTTACTTTGTCCCAGAGATAGCCGGTGGAGAGATTTCTGGACATAAGGTAGAGCAGGCCTGAATTGTATGCCTCCACTTTTGGAAGTTTCCATGCCTGAGCGACAAAATTCACAGCAGAGTTGATCTCTATGCCTTTAATCCTCTCTGGTACAGCAGGCAGAGATGGCATAGTAATGTGGGTGGTCTTTTTTTCAGGAAGTTTTAACAGGAAATTCCTGACCAGAGGCATGACCTCTTCCGGGTTATCTGCAGTGATGGAGACTACACACCCGTTGCGATTTACAATTATAGAGTGAATCTGATTGATTGCCTCTGCTATTTCGTCGATCCTGTCCTCTTTGACCAGTTTATCGAGAAATCGAAGCTGGGAGATTCCCCCAAGCTGCTCGCCGATAAAACGGGAGAGGGAAAGAGAGGATGATGCCATGGAGATGGCGAAACTGTTTCCGGCAGCAATGACAGAGGATAACATGCTGTTGCGTTCCTCAAGCAGGATATCTTTAATCTGTTTGTGGCTGCTGAGGTCTGCGGAGAGCAGCAGGTCTCCCAATATATCGAGCATCTCTTCTGTTCTGGGCGCCAGTGCTTTGCTGTGCATAAAAGAGTGGAAAAACAGCTCTCTTTCTCCTCCTATCATGGTTTTGCAGAAAATCGATGCATCGACACCGCCGGTTGAGAGTGCAATCCTCTTGGCCATACTTTCATAGGAGAGTCCTGCAGCTCCGCATCTTGTGATAAGTTCGCTATACACTGGAAGATAGGGAATAAGGGAATAAGGAACAGTCCTAAGGTCGAAACTGATATCAAAGTACACTATTCCGGAGGTGAACAGAGGATGGGAGTAAATTTTAACACCCTCGATGTCGGAAATCTCCGTGGGTACATCACGGCCCCGCAATGGAAGATCGGTTTTCTTAAGCCTTGGCAGGGATGCGAGTTCCTCCGGAGAAGGAGATTTTTTCTGCTGTTCCAGAAGGGTTTGTGTGAGATGAAAATAGCGTTCCTTTTCCTCTTTCCCGAAGTTTTTTGTAAGCTCCTGTGCGTGTCTTTCGGTTTGCTGTTCAAGTCTGGTACCCATCTCCGATGAGGCGATAATTACCGATCTGAGTCGATGCGGGTTGTCCAGGAGCCGGGTCTTGATGATCTGGGAGAAGTAGGATGGATTAGAGGAGTTCTGTTCTTTAATAAAGGAGAGATGTTTCTCGAAGGCAAGGTGAGCCAGAGGATCGCCATCGTAGACCCATGAGCGGAAACAGCGCTCTGCCAATCGCAGGTTATACGGGAAGTGTGCTCCTGTGATTTCGCGGAGCGAAAATTCCACCTGCCTCAGGGAACCCTCCAGAAGCTCTTTGTCCAGGTTGTTTTCTACCTGATTCCGCAGTGTGTCAAGGATCAGTTTTTCAATTTTTTCTGCATTTTCAGGTTTGCATTTTCTTAAACCTGCTGCAAAGACCGAATTGATTGTATCGGAATCAAACCCTGAGATATCATCCAGGTCTTCTCCCAGCCCGGAATCAACCAGTGCTCTTTTCAGTGGAGAACTCTCTGTGCCCAGAAGATAATGGCTGATAATGCGTCCGCAGAGTACAGATACAGGGTCGGT